>NZ_JBNMHC010000349.1:0-2351 GCF_050872565.1 Butyricicoccus sp.
TGTATTCCGTCATCAGTCTAGTCTTTACGTTTATCAGTATTCTTTGGTTCTTCCTGCCTGCGATTTATCGCAGCTGGTCTCCCATTTTAGCTGCCATTGTTGTGGTTGTTCTGACTACATTGGTTACAATGTATCTGGTCGGCGGTTTCACGGCCAAAGCCACCGCTGCCGTTCTCGGTACAATTTTAGGTATGCTTGCTGCCGGTGTGCTCGCGTGGATATTTGGCAAAATCACACATGTCACCGGTTACAATGTATCCGACATTGAAAATCTGATTTACGTCCAAGAACAATATGCCGTTCCGGTATGACTGTAGGACGCGACATGATGGGTACCATGTCCAACACGCTGATTCTCGCGTTTGCCGGCGGCTCGATCAATACCATTGTCATGTTCTACGCGTATGACTATGAGTATTTGCAGCTCATCAATCTGTTCGACATGGCCATCGAAATCATTCAAGGTATTTCCGCCAGCATTGGCGTCATTTTAACAGTTCCTTTCGTATCTTGTATTGGCGCATGGCTCATCGTCAAACATCGAGACACTTTCTAAAACAATTAGTTTATGCATTGCTTTTTGTGTCAGCAGACGCTATAATGTCTAATAACGTATTTTATTGCGATTTTCTGTAAAAATGCACCAAAAGTGGTATCTATTATACACTTTAAGGAGGATTTTCATGCGTTTGTTTGATATTTTAGGTCCTATTATGGTAGGGCCTTCCAGCAGTCATACCGCCGGTGCCGTGCGCATCGGACTCACCGCCCGCAAGCTGCTCGGTGAAGCACCGGTTCACGCCGATATTTCCCTGCACGGCAGCTTTGCCCTCACGGGTCATGGACACGGCACAGACTGTGCATTAATCGCCGGTCTGCTCGGAATGCAGCCGGATGACCTGCGCATTCCAAACAGCTATGCCATTGCAGAACAAGAAGGCCTGTCCTTCACATTTTCCACCGTGCAGCTGCGCAATGCACATCCAAACACCGCTCGTTTACAGTTGACCGGCGTCAGCGGACGCACGCTGGATGTCGTTGCTGAGAGCATCGGCGGCGGACGCATCCGCGTCAGCTCGATTGATGGCATTGAAGCCAATTTTTCCGGTGAGCACAACACACTCATCGTGCACAATCAGGACACGCCGGGTCATGTCGCTGCTGTCACTTCTGCTTTGATGCAGAGACATGTGAATATTGCAACGATGCAGTTATTCCGCAATGCACAAGGCGGCTATGCAGTCATGATTTTAGAATGCGACCAGCCTATCCCAACCGATATTGAACAATGGCTGTCTCACATTGATGGCATTCAAAAAATTACGATCTTTAATCAGGAGGAACCGTCATGAGCTTTCCCAGTATCGCTTCCATGCTGGAAGCCGCAAAAACAGCACAAAAACCGCTGTATACCGTCATCTGTGAGGACGATTGCCAAGAAAACAATTATTCTCCAGAGGCATCTCATCGACAAATCGCAGCCCTGTGGGAAGCTATGCAGCAATCCAGCGAACAGTACTGTGCTTCTGACCGCTCCAACAGTGGCTTAATCGGCGGTGATGCAGAGAAACTTCGATTGGCAGCCCAAGCCGGTGCGCTCATCGGCGGCACCTATCTTCTTCGCGTCATTGAAGAAGCGTTCAAGGTCGCAGAATGCAATGCCTGTATGAAGCGTATCGTTGCCGCACCGACTGCCGGAAGCTGTGGCGTTCTTCCTGCCGTGCTTATTCCGCTTACAGAAGAAAAAGAGCTGGACACGGAAGTGATTTTACAAGCATTGTATATCGCCGCAGGTTTTGGACAGGTCACCGCAACCCGTGCCAATGTCGCCGGTGCGGAAGGTGGATGTCAGGCGGAAATCGGTACTGCCAGCGCGATGGCAGCCGCTGCCTTGACGCATATTTTAGGCGGAACAGCGGAACAGTGTGCCCATGCGTTTGCGATGTCTCTGGGTAATCTTCTCGGTCTGGTCTGTGACCCTGTTGCCGGTCTCGTGGAAATTCCATGCGTCAAGCGCAATGTCATTGGCGCAGTCAATGCAGTCAGTGCGGCAAACATGGCACTCGCCGGTATCACGTCCCACATTCCGGCTGACGAAGTGATTGATACGATGGGAGAAGTCGGAGACACCCTTCCGGCAAGCCTGCGGGAAACCGGTCTGGGTGGACTGGCTGCCACCCCAACCGGACAGAAAATTACCGAGCAAGTGCTGCATCACGAGGAATAAAACGCGATTGTAAACCTTGCAAATCATTGAGTTGACATTCTGTCTTGCGGCTCGTATAATAGTAAACTAGTAGAATTAAATTAGTTTACTAGTATAGGAGTTTTATCATATGGACGCACTGACA
>NZ_JBNMHC010000350.1:0-2350 GCF_050872565.1 Butyricicoccus sp.
GTCTTGGTGAACTGCTTGACGACCTTAAAGTTGACGTCTGCTTCGAGCAGTGCCAGCTTGATCTCGCGCATGGCGCTCTTGACATCGGCTTCGCTCAGCCGACCACGGTTTTTGAGCTTCTTAAAGGCAGAAGTGATTTTTTCAGAAAGACCTTCAAATGCCATGATTTCTCCTTATTCAGACAGCTGTCTTGTGATCTGCAAGGCTTGCTCACACAGCTCAGCAATCTTCGGGTCATGATACCGTGTATTGTTCATGCCGCGCAGATCCCATACAATATCAGCCAGCTTTTCCAGATTAGCCTGTGTCTGACCGTATTTTGATACCAGACCGAGTTTTTCTTCGGTGGCACGCAGGGTGTGTTCTGCTCGCATGATGCCATCCCGCACGCCCTGCCGCGTAATTCCCATGTGCTCAGAGATTTCCGCGAGGGATAAGTCGTCATTGTAATACAGATCAAACAATTCTTTTTGCTTGTCTGTCAGAATATCGCCGTAAAAATCGAAGAGCATACACATCTCAAATGTTTTGTTCTTCATAACAGCTCCTTCAGTCAGTGCGGGTTGTAAAGGCTTTTTGCTTTGTAAAGGTGTTTGCCTTTACATTGCGGTTGCTATTTTACCGCAGAATTCCCCTGTTGTCAAGATCTTTTTCGAGATTTTTTTTGAGTTTTTTTCAGAATGGTCAGAATCACAAAGGAAATGAAATCTAAGCACAGCAAAAGCAGCGAGACAGACATACCGCCGAGCACATTGAGAATCAAATCGTCGATGTCACAGGAGCCGAGGCCGGTGAGATACTGCGTGATTTCAATGGAACCGCTCAGAGCCAGACTGAAGAAAAACGTGAACTTCAGGCTCAAACTGCGGCGCAGCAGAGGAATTAAGACGCCGATGGGCATGAAGGCAACAATATTGCCGACAATATTTTGAAAGGCAATGGTATCGGAGACGCGGCCGGAAAACAAATAGAACCGGATGGTTTGAAATGGAATCAGATTGACGCGCGTCAGCTTTAACTCATCTTTGTCATTGAGAATATTAATAATCGTATTGTAATCAAATTTAAATAGAATTACTTTGAGCAGCAATGCCAAATACGCAATGAGACAAATCCATAAAAAGACAGTTACCGCGAGAGAACGGGGCCTTTTTTGTTTCAACGCAATCATTCTCCTTTCGTTTCTTTATTGATTACCCATGATAACACGCAGCATACGGAAATGCAATGTGAAACATCACAGAAATGAAAAATCCATAGGGAATCCTGTATGAAATGGTAGACGAACGGGAAAAACAGCGATATAATACGTATTGTCTGAAGTCCGAACCGATTTTGGGGGCTGGACAGTAGGGAGAATATTATGCATACTACAAAGAGATTTTTATTGAAAAAAGGATTAGGGCTGACCTGCGTGACGAGTACACAGTCCAAAACGGCGTGTCTCAGTGCCATGTTTCAGCTGCCGCTGAACAGCGAAGGACGCAGTTTATCCGCGCTTCTGCCGTATGTGCTGCGCGTGAGCTGCCGAGATTTTCCGGGACAGCAGGCGGTTGCCGCCCAGCTGGACGAGCTGTATGGTGCGCGCGTCGAGCCGATTGTCCGCAAGCGCGGCGAGGCCCAGCTGATTGGCTTTGCGGCGGATGTTATCGATGAACGTTTGGCTATGCGGGGAGACACCGGCTTGTTTGCGGCTACCGCACAGATGATGGCGGATATTTTGCTGCATCCGGGTACTTTTACCGCGGAGCATGTCGCGCGAGAAGCCGCACAGCTCTGTGCGCGCATTGCAGCGCTGCCGGATGACAAGCGGACGTGGGCAGTTCGCCGAATGTACCAGCACATGTGTGACGAGGAAGCGTTTCGCCTGATAGAATTGGGTGATAGAGAAGAGATTCGCCATATTACACCGGAACAGTTGACGGAACACTATCAGCATATTTTACAGACTGCGCCGCTGGAGCTGTTTTATTGCGGTTCGCTGGATGCTGAACTGGCAGCACAGCAGTTGACGCAGGCGTTTGCCGAACGGCCGGAGATTAACACGCCGCTTGCACCGGAAACACAGGTGCTGCGGGAGCCGCCGCATTCAGATGTGCGTTATATTACCGAAGAAGAGGCAGTCTCGCAGGGCAAACTGACGATTGGCCTGCGAACGGGCATTACCGCGCAGGATCCGGATTATCCGGCTCTGATCGTGTTCAATTCTTGCTTTGGCGGCAGTACAGCCTCTCGACTGTTCTGCCATGTGCGGGAAAAGATGAGCCTGTGCTATTATGCCTCTTCACAGACAGAAAAAACCAAGGGCGTTATCGCTGTCACCTCTGGTATTGAAAACGACAGTGAAGAA
>NZ_JBNMHC010000351.1:0-2350 GCF_050872565.1 Butyricicoccus sp.
ACTTGCGCCAGCAAACGAGTAGCTGCTTCCCAGATTCTTGCCATTCGGATGTACCGTCATGATAGAAGCCAGCTTGGCAGAAGCTGCCGCTGTATCTTCCGAATTATCAGACAGCTTCCACTGCTGTGCCGCGCTGCCAGTGTATGCACCGAGCACCACACGAGATCCGGATGCCGTCAGCGCCATGCTCGGATTGCTCGCCAAACGCACGGAATAGGCACCACTCGCTTCGCCGACTGCCACAAAGTTCTGGCAGATCGTGCCGTTCTGCGTCCACAGCAAAGCGTTTGCTCCGCTCGTCGGATTGGTGTCAACCACAAGGTTTTTATTCGCCGTGCTGGCGATACGGAAGCTGCCGTCACTGTTCTTGACGAACGTGAACTGCTGATCGCTGCCGTTCTTGTCTGCTGCCAGTGAGAGGGCTGCCTGCTTATTGGCAGAAGCCGTCACCACGCGGTTGTTCTCTGCGCTGTGCAGCTCATAGCTGCCGTCCGGCAGATTGGTGCAGGTAATCGGAGAAGAGTTATTCTGTTCCTGCTTTGCCTGATAGACAACACCGAAGGCCAGCTGTTCTTCTCGCGCCTGTTCCGGTGTAACCTTGCCCTTTGCAATGAGCTTATCGGTCAACGTACTGTCGCTGTCTTTTAACTTGGTATTGAGTGCCATATAAGAGATTTCCATAATCTCCTGACGGCGGAACTGTCCATTCTTCCAATCATCTGCCTGCGCCTGTGTGCACAGACCGATTTCAACCGCCTTATCCAGCGAGCGATCCCAAGTAAAGTCTTCTCCACACACATAGTTCAGTGCTCGGAGGATAAATGTCATGTACTGCTCCGGAGTCACCGTATTATACGAGCCAAACTCCGTTGGACTGATGCCGCCGGTGTAGCTGCGGAAGACACCATAGCCAGCAAACCAATGGAACCAGTCCGGAATATCCGTAAACGGATACGAATAGTCAACCGCGCACGCGTCAGCCTGCTCACCCTGTATGTTGATAAACAGCGTCAGTGCTTCTGCACGTGTACCGACTTTCTCCAGCATCAAATCGCCCTTGTCATCACCGGCAATCAGGCCGAGACGCTGAAGCACATACGGGCTTTGCGACAAATCCGCGCTGGCATCCACGAGAGTCTGATTGGTGACAACCGGTGTTTCCTCAAATACTTCTGCTGCAATCGAGCTATCACTAAATGCGAATGCCGGCACGCCCACAGAAAGCATCATCGAGCTGCACAGCACCGCAGAAATCATCTTTTTCTTTGGCAAGTGAAAATTCAATGGAATTCCTCCTATCATTTACCAGAATTACCGATACCTAGTATAGCATAAATTCCGGCGTTTGCGTAACCGAATTGTAATCTTTGTAATCTTTCTGTTATCTGAACAAAATTCTTCTTATTTTCTTGTGAAATATTCACAAAGAATTTCCCATCTTCTCGCGTATTTCATCGGCCATATCTGCTGTTTTTCCGCAATATCTGCCATTTTTCCGAACTTCTGCCGAAAGAGGTCTTTTCCCGCGCGGCAGAATCCAGTATAATAGAACCGTTCTATTGCTTATCTGTTTCGTTTTTATATAAAGGAGGTTTTTCATGAACAGCATAGATGTCAATGGCCTGACCTGCGATTACGGGCACGGGCACGGTATATTTGATGTAACGTTTTCCGTCAACGCCGGAGAAGTCTTTGGTTTTCTCGGTCCAAACGCTTCGGGCAAGACAACGACAATTCGGCATTTGATGGGGTTTGTCCGTCCTGCTTCCGGCTCTTGTCAGATAGAAGGCCGCGACTGCTTTACTTCTGCCTCTGTCATCCAACAGACTCTCGGGTATCTTCCCGGAGATATTTCGCTGTTTCCGGAAATGAGCGGCAAATCCTTCGTCAACTTTCTCGCTCGTTACCGCGGCATGAAGGGACGCGGACGCATCAAGGAATTGACCGATCGCTTTGAATTGGATCTCAAGCAGCCGATTCGCCGCATGTCCAAGGGTGACAGACAGAAGCTCGCCTTAGTCTGTGCCTTTATGCATGATCCCAATATCGTCATTCTGGATGAGCCGACGGCAAGTCTGGATCTTCTCATGCAGCACGCATTTATCGATTTGATTTTGGAAGAAAAGAAAAAGGGAAAAACCATTCTCATGTCTTCTCATCGGTTCAGCGAAGTGGAAAAGACCTGTGATCGCATCGGCATCCTCAAAAGGGGACATCTTGCTACCGTATCTTCTCTGGAGGATTTGCGCAAAACCGAACGCCGAGTTTATCTGGTCACGCTGGACAATGAAGAAGCTGCACAAATGCTGTGCCGCGAAAATATTACCGTCTTAGAGCACGAGGGACGCAT
>NZ_JBNMHC010000352.1:0-2333 GCF_050872565.1 Butyricicoccus sp.
ACCGTTCTGCTCCTCACACTCAAAGGAAACGCCCGGACCGGAAATCTCTGTCAGACCATAAATATCGTATGCCTTGATGCCGAGACTCTCCTCAATGCTGTGGCGCATCTCTTCCGTCCACGCCTCTGCACCGAAAATACCAGCCTTGAGCTTGATCTTATCGCGCAGACCGCGTTCATTGACGCTCTCGCCCAGATAAGCCGCATAAGACGGGGTGCAGCACAAAATGGTCGAGCCGAGATCCGTCATAAACTGCAGCTGACGCTCGGTGTTGCCGGACGACATCGGCAGGGTCAGGCAGCCGACTTTATGCGAGCCGCCATTGAGTCCCGGGCCGCCGGTAAACAGACCATAGCCATAGCAAACGTGGCAGACATCTTCCTTTGTGCCGCCCGCTGCGACAATCGCACGCGCACAGCAGTCTTCCCACAGGTCAATATCATGCTGGGTGTAGAACGCAACGACGCGGCGGCCTGTCGTACCACTGGTGGACTGGATGCGCACGCAGTCTGCCAGCGGCTTGGCGAGCAGACCATACGGATACTGATCCTTCAAGTCGTCCTTGGTGATAAACGGCAGCAGATGCAGATCTTCAATGCCGTGAATATCTTCCGGCTTGACGCCTGCTTCGTCCATCTTGTTGCGGTAAAATTCTACATTGTCATAGACATACTTGACCTGTGCGACCAGACGCTCGCTCTGCAGCGCCTTCAGCTGGTCAACCGGCATTGTCTCAATTTCCGGCTGATAATACTTGCTCATTTCCCATTAATCTCCTTGTGTTCGCATGAAATCAGTCCTTCCCCGCTGCGCATTCCTTCCGAGAAGGTGCTCAGCGGGGACTTTGTTCTGATTTCTACAGAGAGCCTGCCTGCTCTCCGATGTATCTGCGTCTCTCTAAGGGACATTCCTCGTGTCCCTGCTCCCTGAGAGGGATTTCTCCTGAAAAAATGTATTTATTCTACTCTTCCGAGATGGAAAGCCTTTTTATTCAGCTCCAAGAACTTTGCCGGAACGCTTGCTCCCAGTGCATCCAGCCAAGCCTGTTCGCTGATCTGATCGAAATAGCGGGACAGTCTGCCCATCAGTGCAATATTCACTGCCTTAGCAGAGCCTGCCTCCGTAGCAATTGCCAGAGCATCCATCGCATCGACCTTTGCGCCAGCAGCTTCCATCTTTTCTACCAAATCAGACGGATACTGTGCGGCACCAGTGATAACCGGCATCGGGTCAATTTCCTGCGTGTTGACGATAACGCGTCCGCCCGGCTTGAGGTATTCCATCCAGCGAGCTGCTTCCAGCTTCTCAAACGAAACGATGAAGTCCGCTTCGCCCTTGTCAATAATCGGGGAATACACGTGATCGCCAAAGCGAACATAGGTAACTACGCTGCCGCCGCGCTGGCTCATGCCATGCACTTCGGAAACCTTTACATCATAATCCTGGTCGAGCAGCAGACGTCCGAGCAGCTTACTTGCCAACAGGGAGCCCTGACCGCCGACACCTACAATCATTACATTCGTTGTCATGTTCAGTACCTCCTTACGCCTTCAGCGCGTCAAACGCACACATCTGCTGGCAGACACCACAGCCCACGCAAAGGGTCACGTCAATGACTGCCTTGTTGTTCTTGATGCTGATTGCCGGACAGCCCAGCTTCATGCAGCTGCGGCAGCCGCGGCAGGCATCGGTATCTACCTTGAGCGGCGGATTGTGCTTGACGTACTTGAGCAGCGCACACGGACGGCGGCTGATGATAACGGACGGTGCTTCTGCTGCCAGCTCTTCCTTGAGGACAGTGTCGCACTGCTTGAGATCATACGGATCGACAATGCGAATGCGCTCGAAGCCCATGGCGTGGCACAGAGATTCCAGATCAATCTTGCCTGCCGGATCGCCCTTAATATTATAGCCCGTGGTTGGGTTCTGCTGATGGCCGGTCATACCGGTAATCGAGTTATCCAGAATAATAACCGTCGAATTGCTCTGGTTATACGCGATGTTTGCCAGACCGGTCATGCCGGAATGCATAAAGGTCGAGTCGCCGATAACAGCAACCGTCTTGCCCTCCGACTCCTTGCCCAGAGCCTTGTTAAAGCCATGGATCGAAGAGATCGAAGCGCCCATGCACAAGGTCATCTCAATGGCGTTCAGCGGAGCGACTGCACCCAGCGTATAGCAGCCAATGTCACCGAGTACGGTGCACTTGTTCTTGGACAGGGTGTAGAACATGCCGCGGTGCGGACATCCGGCACACATAACCGGCGGACGTGCCGGCATGGTCTCGTCCAGCTTCTTGCCTTCCGGAACCGGCAGACCTAGCTTCTCTGCAA
>NZ_JBNMHC010000353.1:0-2297 GCF_050872565.1 Butyricicoccus sp.
AAAAACCATTCTCCGTCTAAATACAATTGATATGTTCCGTCAAATTCTTTTTGAATTATGGTATGTTCCGGATTTAAATCTACGGTATTTGGTTCTGTGCTCGGTGGCGGATTGTATGCTGGCTGCAACTGAAATGTATAAGAGATGCGGAAGAAAAGGAAGAAGAGAAGCAGCAAACATGCTGTCGCGACAACGTGCGGTTTTTCATCGCCGCAGCGTATAACCATATTGAATCGTTCTTTGAGGTCATGATTTTCATCGTTATGAGAAAATGCAGTCACAGAATATGGTGTATAGGCGCGTTCTAATGTAGAGAGTATCGTCCGCAAATATTCTGCGCGTTGCTGTTTTGAGAGCCGCTTAGAAACCGAAGCATCACACCGCAGTTCTACGATTTGTTCCAAGTCTCTTCTCAACAGATAGACGACTGGGTTCCACCAAAACAGGATACAAAAAATCTCAACCAATGTTTTCAGCAGCGTATCATGATGCAGAAAATGCGTATACTCATGGAGAAGAATATATTGCAGTTGCTCGTCGGAATACGCTTCATCCGGCAAGACGATGATTTTGTGAAATACACCGAGACCAAACGGAGAATGCAAATTCTTGATACGATAGCCGTCAATATAGAAGTTGCGATTGCTTTGCGCCTGCATATCTTGCAAAAGCTGCTCTGTGTGCGCATCCCAAGGGTCTGCGTACTGACGAATATTGTGCAATACCGAGTAATATTGCCGTGCATATCGGCACAAGAACACGCAGGAGACAAGAATCCAAGTTATTGTCACGGGAATCCATATTCTTTTATATAGAAGCCAGTCACAAAATACGGCGTAAAACGAGAAATTTTCGACAACCGAAACCCGTGGAAGCTCCAACGGGAAAAAGCCGCGCAGCATACTGCAAAAATACAGCAAGACAAACCACGGCAAGCCGAGGCGATACGCCTTTGGCAAGATACGACGCAGCAGATAGAGGACAGATATAAAGAGACTGCTCCATATCACGGCAGAAAGGAAAGAAAAAGAATTGATGTGCATATTATTCATCTCCTGTATCTTCTGCTTCGTACTGCTCGATCATCTTTTCCAACTCTTGTACAAGCGCGGCATCCTGTTCGGACACGTGCTCTTTTTTCTTGGCAGCTTTTTTGACAAACGCTACAGCAATTTTGGCAAAAGATGCTGTGGTAACACCTTGTGCCTCCAGAAAATCAGAAAGATAGTGCTCTTTGTCAAAGCACGGTACAAATTGTCTCGAATAGTGAGAACCTTCCTGCACCATGCCGCAGACCGTCACAAAGCCTTTCTTTTGCAGGGATTGCAGCATTTTATGGATATAATTGCTGCTCCAATTGGTATCAGATGCCAGCTTACCCAGCTGCGCGCTGGTCAGCGGTGTCTTTGCCTTCCAGAAAATATTCATCAGCTGCTCTTCTGTATTGGATAATGCATGTACACTCATAGTATTCACCTGCCTTTCTGGCCATTCACTTATTTGGTGAATGGTGATGCTTAGATTATAGGATTCTTGACATAGTTTGTCAAGGCGAATCTCGCATTTCACAAAACATTTACATCTCAGCCCGCCCTGCTCCTTGCTTTTTGCTAAACCGTATGATTAAATAAAAGTATACAAATACGGAGACAAAAGAGAGATGGGAGGAGAGCAAGATGGGAAGATCTGGCGCAGGCGGCGGTAGCGGCTTCGGCGGAAGCGGCGGTTTTAGCGGAGGCGGTCGAGACAGCGGCGGCTTCAGCGGCGGTGGTTTCGGCAGCGGACGCAGTGGACAGGGCGGCTTCGGCGGCGGATTTGGTGGCCCGCCACCGGGTGGTTTTGGCGGTCCGCCACCCAGACCGCCGCGATACCACGGACACAGCAGCGGCTTTTGGGAAGGCATGATTCTCGGCAGTCTGCTCAATGACCGCAGAGGCGGCGGAGGAAATCGCCCGCCCAACAATCGCAACAACCAAAACAACTCCGGCTGCGGCATCGGCTGTCTGATTGTCATTCTGTTGGTTCTTGCTTTGGGAATTGTTGCGGTTGCGCTTGGCGGAAGTTCATCGGATTCCGTTACGAAATCAACAGTGCAGCGCGAAGCTCTGCCAGCCAGTGCCGTGAACGAGACCGACTATTATACCGATGAAGCGGGTTGGATCAGCAATAAAAATCAGCTGACCAGCGGCATGAAGGATTTTTATCAGCGTACCGGCGTGCAGCCCTATCTATATATTCTGCGCGATTACAACGGCAGCACGACACCGAGCACCACACAGCTTCAGCAGTTCGCCGAG
>NZ_JBNMHC010000354.1:0-2297 GCF_050872565.1 Butyricicoccus sp.
CGCGTCCGCGCTGCCATTGAGGCAGGCGTGGATGTCTGCGGCGAGAACCGCGTGCAAGAGCTGCTGGAAAAGTACGAGCAACATGCTTATGATGGAAAGCCGCTGCATTTCATTGGCACCTTACAGACGAACAAAGTCAAGTATCTGATTGGCAAGGTATCTATGATTGAATCGGTCAGCTCGGTGAAGCTGGCAAAGGTGATTGACAAGGAAGCTGCCAAGGCTGGAATCTGTCAGGATATTCTGCTGGAGCTGAATATCGGCAGAGAAGAAAGCAAGCTGGGCATTGATCCGGATGAGATTGATTCTGTGATCGAACAGGTTGCTCAACTGGAGCATGTTCATGTGCGCGGACTGATGGCAATTCCACCAAAACCGCAGCCAAATCAAGAAAAAACTCTTTATTTTGACAGAATGTCTCAACTATTTATTGACATATCGGCAAAAAAATACGATAATATCACCATGGACTGCTTGTCGATGGGAATGAGTGCCGATTATTGTGAGGCAATTTCCTGTGGGGCAACGATTGTCCGGCTGGGCACGGCATTGTTCGGCGCCCGCCATTACTGAGAAATTAGATTTGTTCCATTCGGGAGGAAACAGAAATGGGTTTAGTAAACGACTTCAAACGCTGGGTCAGCGGAGAGGTAGATGACGAGGACGACTTTGACATGGACGAAGGTCCTGTAGAAGAGCCGAGAGCCAGAGAGGCTGCTTCCTACTACCATGAACCAGCAAGAACGTCTGTTCCATCTGAGGCACGGCATAATCCGCAGGTTGAACCACGCAGAAATAATCAAGTGGTGAATATTAGCGCAACAACCAAGCTGGCTGTTGTTTTGGTGAAGGCAGATCAGTTTAACAATGTAGCAGACATCGCAGATCATCTGAAGAATAAAATGACCGTTGTCCTCAATCTGGAGACAACGGACAAGGAAACATCCAAGCGCATGTTGGATTTCATGAGCGGCGTTACATATGCCATTGAAGGCAAGATCAAGCGCGTGGCAAACGGCACATACTTGATTACTCCGCTGGATGTGGAAATTGTCGGCGATGATTTGATTAGCGAACTGGAAAACAGCGGAATGAAATTCTGATGTCTTCCGGCCGAGAGGTATGGGTTTCAGTATGATTCTTGCAAGCATTACGATTCGGATACTCAGGATATTGCAGTTTCTCGTTATTGCTCGGGCGCTGTGCTCGTGGTTTCCGCAGGTACAGCGATCCGCAGTCGGAGAGTTTCTGTACACCGTGACGGAGCCGATGCTCGCACCATGCCGCAGCTTGCTCAGCAGCTTTCAGTCCGGACGAGGGATGATGTTGGATTTTTCGCCGGTGATTGTTTTGCTGCTTCTGGAATTTGCGGAACGGCTGGTCTATGCGCTGCTGTAACGTGCAAGGTTTCGTGGGATTCGTCCGGCCGGGTTTATCCCGGCCATTTTCCGGTTTTTATCGGTTGTTTGATTTCAGGGAGGTAACATGTTAGGTTCAAAGGAAATCCGGGATTTTACGCCGGAGAAAGCGGTATTTGGCGGCTATGATACCAGAAGCGTTGATATGATGCTGGATCAGGCGGCGGATGACATGGAGGCTCTGGAACGGGAAAATGCAGAACTGCGGGCGAAGCTCAAGGTCATGGTGGACAAGATTGAAGAATATCGCCGCATTGAGAGCGGCATTCGACAGGCACTGATGACCGCACAGGGCATGGCGGACAAAACGAAAAAAGAAGCGAGCGAACAGGCTGACCAGACGAGAAATCAAGCGCTGGAAGAGGCTGAACAGCTCAAACGAGAGACCAAAGAACAGTGCGAAGCCATTGTCAGACGGTATCAGGTGCAAGCTTCTCAGGAGCAGGCGCGTCTGCGGCTGGCACAGAAGGAAGCAGCTTCCTTCATTGAAAAGATGACACGTGCCTTTCGGGAAGAGAGCGAGAAAATCGCAGCGATTCCGCAGAAAGAGGGCGTAGAATTTACATCTATCTCAGACCACACCGTGTACAGCGAGGCGACGAGCGAGACGATTGAAGGTCGGGTAGAGGGTCCGGCGGAGTTGAAGATTCCCAAGCCGTCGGAAGAAAATCCGGGGACAGATATTCCCACGGATATTTTAAAGATTTTTGCTGATGCCAAACACACATCTCATTTGGATGGAATGGAACAGACTGCGTATACCGTAGAGGTAAGCGGATCGCAGGACGGCAGCAATTTTGATGGAGAATAAACAGCCACGGCTGTTTAGGATAGAATCCCGTCAATCTGGCGGGACGGCGTTGATTCAAAAAAGAGGAC
>NZ_JBNMHC010000355.1:0-2258 GCF_050872565.1 Butyricicoccus sp.
CGCGGTGTCGTCAATGAGCCGTTCGCTGTGATCAACGCAGACGATTTCTATGGCGCAGAGGCATTCCAGTGCCTGTACGATTATCTGAAGGATGCACAGGACGATGACAAGTATCGGTACTGCATGGTCGGCTATCGCGTAGAAAACACGCTGACCGAAAACGGCACGGTATCCCGCGGCATCTGTGAAGCGGATGCAAACGGGTATCTGGCAGATATTGTCGAGCGCACGGCTATCTCCCGCGATGCAAACGGTGTGATTTCCGATCCGGAAGCCGGAGAAATCGCTGAGGGCACGTTGGTTTCCATGAACATGTGGGGCTTTACGCCGTCCTTCCTCGACGAGCTGGAATCCGGTCTGCGTACCTTTATGACGGAAGAGCTTCCGAAAAATCCGGCAAAGGGCGAATACTATCTGCCGTTTGCTGTCGATCATCTGATTCAGAACGGTCAAGCTACCGCCAAGGTCTTGCAGACTTCCGCCCAGTGGTACGGCGTGACCTACAAAGAGGACAAGCCTGTTGTTGTGGACGCTCTGCGCCGCATGACAGAAGCCGGTCTGTACCCGGCAGAATAACAAAGGAGGCGGTTTCATGCCGACATCCCTCAAAGCACAAGCCTATCTCTCTGCCTTCCAAGAGGATATGCAGCCGCATTTCCATCTGGTTCCGCAAGCAGAATACCAAGACAGAACCTTTCCGCTGTACGCCGTTTTACAGATCGAGGAAAACTCCACGCTACTGTTCCGCAACGGAAAATCTGCCATCTCGTATGAGTTTTGCTATTTCGATGTGTGCGACACATTTGACGCCGCGCAGCTCGCCTATTACTGCGATATTTTGGAGGATATGGCAGCGCGGTATGTTCCTTGGAGCGAACGCAGCCATAGCTTTTCCATGCTAAGCATGGTCGTCTTGACGGACGGTGAACCGAACAAGGATGTGCTCAAGCAGCTGAAAAAATACAAGCACGAAGAAAAACGCAAGAAGCCGGAAGATGGATATGGCTGGTGCAGCAATCGTCTGTGCATCGTGGATGTAAACACCGGTGTCTGCTATACCAATCGGCACGGCAGCGCGCTGGCAAACCGCGTCAAGCTGACCACCCAGCGCATCGCAAACCAATGAATTTCCCTTCTCAAGAGAAATTTTCTTGAAAATCCATCAGACATGTGCTATGATTAGTTTACTGTCTAAAAATATCTGGCACGGCGTTTGGTTCTGCCGTTGCTTTTACAATCATTTCGGAGGTTGAATTTTCATGGTTGTTACTGTCCTGTCTGTGATTCAGGTCATCGCTTGCCTGTTTCTCATCGTTACCATTCTGCTGCAGAAGGCACCGAGCCGCGGCATGTCCGGCGCTCTGTCCGGTCAGCAGGAGACTTTCTTCGGTTCCAACAAGGCAACCGGCATTGAGGCGATTCTGGCAAACCTGACCAAGATCTTTGGCGTTGTCTTTGTTGTCGTTTCTCTGATTCTTGTCCTGCTGGGATAAGTCTTTCCAACAAGCACCAAAGCGGATGGGGAAATTCTCCATCCGCTTTTCTGTATTTTCTCGTATTATTTTGGGAGGAATCCGTATGAAAACACTGATGATTTTGTTTCTCGTCGGCTTTTTGATTTTTGGCGCGATTGGCTTGTATTTCCGTCTGACCCACGACTGGAACAAACTCGCCGCCGAGTCCGACAAGCTGGATGAAAATTCCACGGCCAAGCGTGACGGACGCGCCATGCAGCTGGGCAAGGGTCTGGACATCGATGCAGAAAAAGCCGAGAAAAAAGCCGATGTGAAATTCCGCCGACAGCTGACGTTTTCCATCTTGGCTGTTATCTGTCTGGCAGCCGCCATCGTCTGCGGCGCATTGATGCAGATGTGAGAAAAAGGGCTTTCCGAATGGAAAGCTCTTTTTCTTATCCCTCTTGCTTTTCCTGTTCCAAAAGCCGCTGCAATTTCCGCTGTTCCTTGCGCTTTTTGCGCAAATCCCGAAAGAAATCGGTCAAAATTCCCGAGCACTGCTCTTTCATCAGACCTTTTACAATTTCCGGTTTATGGTTATACGCGACATCAAACAAATTGATGAGACTGCCGCAGGAACCTGCCTTGCTATCATCCGCACCATAATACACCGTGCGAATCCGCGCATTGATAATCGCACCGGCGCACATGGGGCACGGTTCCAGCGTCACATACAAATCGCACTTGTGCAGCCGCCAGCCGCCCAATTTTTTACACGCTTTTCCAATCGCTTCGATTTCCGCA
>NZ_JBNMHC010000356.1:0-2253 GCF_050872565.1 Butyricicoccus sp.
ATAGGCTTCATCATAATTCTGGGAATAATCCAGCTGCAACTCAAATTGTCCATGGTTGATTGCAATCCGCGCCTCGTGCTCCGTGTCAATATTCCCAACATAATTAGAGATAATTACAAACAATACACAGGAAAGCCCCATGGTAAGAATCGTAGCAATGGTTCTTTTCGGATTGCCTGTCACATTTGCCATTGCCATGGAGAAAACGGTGACATCTTTTCTGCCTTTTCGTCTGCCCTGTTTTTGCGTTTTGGAGCCGTCAAGATACCGTGTCGCTTCGATGGGTGAAATCCGGGAAACAATTTTCATGGGTTTGCGCAGAGCCAAAACGACCGTAAGAAACGATACAAAAATGCAGATGAGTATCATTGTCAGTGAAAACAGAGGCACCTGATGGTTCTTGATTCCGGACGATACCAGATTTCCCTGCTCCACCAGCCAGTTGAAGCTGACTTTTGCAATCAGGAAACCAAACAGCAGCCCCAGCGGTATCGAAGGAACCGCCAGAAGAATGCCCTCACGAAAGATCAACTGCTTCATCTGCTTTCTGGTTGCACCCAGCGCCTTGATTTTTCCGTACTCCTGAACCTTCTGGGCGATCCCGACCTGGAAGATATTATAAATGACCACAACGGAAAACAGCACGATTCCGAGGATCAGGGTTCCACAAACCACAATCATTTCATAGCTCGGCTGCAATACCCACTGCAGGTAGAGGTCATTGATGATCACGTTTTTCTGGTCAATGCCGCAGGAATCCGCGATTTCTTTTATAACAGGCGCAACATTATTCATAGATACATTTGCAGAATCGCTCAAGGTAAAATAGATATTATATTGCCTGTCACCCTCCGCAACACGCTCATTATAAAAATCCTGCGAACCGAATACAACATAGGAAGCCTCGATGGTATATTCATCCCGGTCATATAAA
This sequence comes from Butyricicoccus sp., assembly GCF_050872565.1. GTDB lineage: Bacteria > Bacillota > Clostridia > Oscillospirales > Butyricicoccaceae > Butyricicoccus_A. The sequence goes on from NZ_JBNMHC010000356.1 coordinate 935, forward strand.
ATCCCGCTGACAGTAAATTCCACCGGTGCGTATTCCGACTGCATGCCGGAACGGTACTCCAATGTTACGGTGTCTCCGACCTTTACATCATGGTATCCCACTGCATCAAAGAAAGCGCGTCCTGCGGCAATTTCCTGCGCCTTTTCCGGATAGGTACCTTCCTTCAACACATATTCCTGATTATAGGGAAGCATTTTCCTGACCGTTTCATCCGCACTGACAAAGCCGCCATTTTCATTTCCTTTCAGGATGCCCTCCGTACACATGATGCCGATATCAGATATCTCAGCTCTGCGTTCCACTTCTTTTAATTGCGTACCATCTGCGGCGATAAACAGGCCGTAGTTGCTTCCGTATGAGCTTGCAGCCTGATCCTTCTGTAAGAGGATCAGTCCATTTCCAATTGTACTGATAATGACCAGAAGCATGGTAGTCAGGCAAATCGCCGTCATAATGAGGACACTTCTTGTCCGATTTCTTTTGTCGTTGCTGAATGCAATTTTGCTGATCGTCCTCAATTGAAATCCACCACCTGTCCATCCTCGATGACTAAAATACGGTCAGCAACCTGCGCGATCTCATCATCATGGGTAATCATTACAATCGTCTGTCCATATTTTTTTGCGCTCATTTTCAGCAGCGCGATCACCTCGTCACTTGTCTTGGAATCAAGATTTCCGGTTGGCTCGTCCGCAAACAAAATCTCCGGTCTGTTTACCAAGGCTCTTGCAATCGCAACGCGCTGCTGCTGTCCTCCGGAGAGGGTATTCGGAAGATTATGAATCCGGTGTTCAAGACCCAGTGTGGTGATAATATCATTGACATAAGCTTTATCCACTTTTTTTCCGTCAAGCCCCAACGGAAGAACGATATTTTCCCACACATTGATGGAGGATACCAGATTGAATGCCTGAAATACAAATCCGATCTTTCTTCTCCGGAAAACGGCAAGCTGATCCTCCTTCATGGAATACAGGTCCTTGTCAGACAAGATCACGCTGCCGCTGGTTGGTGTATCCAGCCCGCCCAGCATATGCAGCAGGGTACTTTTTCCGGAGCCGGATTTTCCGACAATGGCGACAAATTCTCCCTGTTGAATCTGGATATTCACATGATTGACGGCTTTGACCTGATTTTCCCCCGTCCCATAAAATTTGCAAAGCTGATTCGTTTCTAATATCACGCCCACTTCAATGGCCTCCTTTTCTTATTTACCAGCATTGTATCAAAGGAACCTTTCATTTCACTTTCAAAAAGAGAGCAGAAGTCTTACAGATTTGAAAGATTTCTGCTCATCATCTCTATGAAAGTCCATTCTC
>NZ_JBNMHC010000357.1:0-2248 GCF_050872565.1 Butyricicoccus sp.
GTGCCCAACAGGGAATACGGGCAGGTAATGAGTACGATGGCATAGCGATTGACTTCATTGACGCCGGCATTTTCCAAAGCGAGCTGTGTGCTCTTGGTATACGCGCGCACCAATCCGCCCGTGCCGAGCAGCACACCGCCAAAATAGCGGGTCACCACACACAGCACATTGGTCAGACCTTCTCGGCGCAGGACATCCAGCATTGGCATTCCCGCCGTGCCCTGCGGTTCGCCGTCATCGGAATAGCGCATATAATTGCCCTCACGGATAATATAGGCATAACAGTGATGGCGCGCGTCCCGATACTTTGCCTTGACTTCATTAAGGGTTTCAATCGCCTGTTCCTGCGACTCTACACAATACAAATCTCCGATGAATTTGGATTTTCTGTCCTCATATCGGCCCTCACCGTATCCTGCCGGTACCAGATAGCTCTCAGCCATCCTGCACCTCGTATTCCTTGAGCTGACCATACAGCTTATCATCGCACTCAATTTCTACAACTGTACCATCTGCATCGTAGTCTGTTGCGAACACTGCAGCTTCCTTATGAATGACATCGAGCAGATAGCCATCCGCATACGGAATACACAGCTTGACACGATGCTTTCCCTTGCCGAGTGCCTTTTCCATCGCTGCAAGCAGCTCTTCCAAGCCGCGCTTGCGCTTTGCCGAAATGGCAACGACGTTTTCACCGGATGGAATCAGATCCGGATTCTCACACAAATCCGCTTTATTGCAGACAAGCAGCTGCGGAATCTGCTGGGCACCGAGCTGAGAGATAACTTTCTCTACCGTCTCTGCCTGTTCGCGCCAATCCTCGCGCGACACATCGACAACATGCAGCAGCAGATCGGCATATTCCAGTTCTTCCAGCGTCGCCTTAAACGCAGACACCAGATGATGCGGCAGCTTGCGGATAAATCCAACGGTATCAGACAGCAGCACTTCCTGTGTCTCCGAAATGCGCAGCTTGCGCGTGGTCGGGTCAAGCGTGTCAAACAGTCTGTTGTTCGCCTCAATACCGGCATCGGTCAGAGCATTGAGCAGTGTCGATTTTCCGGCATTGGTATAGCCGACAATGGCAACGAGCGGCAGTTCCGCCTTTTGTCTCTGTCTGCGCTGTACGGCACGCACGCGCCGAACATCCTTGAGATCGCGGCGCAACTTGTCAATACGCTGTCGGATGTGTCGGCGGTCGGTCTCCAGCTTGGTCTCGCCAGGGCCTCTCGTGCCGATGCCGCCGCCCAGACGCGACATGCTCTTGCCCATACCGGACAGGCGCGGCAGAATATACTGATACTGTGCCAGCTCAACCTGCAATTTGCCCTCACCGGTACGCGCGCGCTGAGCAAAAATATCCAAGATCAAGGCGCTTCGATCCAGCACGGTTCGTCCGGTCGCCTCTTCCAGTACACGCATCTGTGACGGAGAAAGCTCATTGTCAAAGACAATCAGCGTCGCATCGTTATCTCGTGCCAGCTCGACAAGCTCCTGCAGCTTGCCCTCGCCGATAAAGGTGTGGGCATCCGGTGCGTTTCGAGTCTGTAACATTTTGCCGACACACTCGCCGCCTGCGGTCTCCAAAAGAGCCTCCAGCTCATCCAGAGTCTCCCAGCTTGCGTCCTCATCCTCCTGAAAGACCGATGCGTGCAAACCGACAAGCACGGCGCGTTCTGTCTCCATTTCGTCCAGCATCCAGTTTTCCACTGCCTGTCCCTCCTTTCAAATATAAAGCAAAAACCCGTCCAAAATGGACGGGTTTATAATCACTTCTTGAAAAATTACTTGTCAAGATTGAATCTTCTCTTGAAGCGGTCAACACGTCCGCCGGTATCAACGAGCTTCTGCTTGCCGGTAAAGAACGGGTGGCACTTGGAGCAGATTTCTACCGAGATATTCTCCTTAGTGGAAGCGGTCTCATATACAGCACCACAAGCGCAACGAATGGTTGTCGGTACGTACTTCGGATGGATTCCTTCCTTCATTTTTGATTCACCTCTTTCCGCCAAAGCCTTACAGTCATAAAATCATAATATCACAACGACCTAATAAATGCAAGCACTTTTTTTATTTCGCGGTGTATTTTTATTAAAATCACGCTTGAAACACGGTTCCGTCCGTATTTCCTCAAGGATTATATCATAGCCTGCCATAGAATGCAAGCGTTTTCTCATAGATTGAGCCAAATTGTCTGACGACTGCTGAGGAAATACAGAGCACAGCCCGTGACCGGCTTGCCAAACAC
>NZ_JBNMHC010000358.1:0-2236 GCF_050872565.1 Butyricicoccus sp.
CCAGCTGTTCCAGTTCGTTCTGCATTCGCTCAATCCGTGACAGCACAGCTTGATTGTTTTCCCTTCGCGCAGCACATTGTGTGCGAAGCCGTTCTTTCTCTTGGCATATGCGCTCTGCCTGTTCCCGCTGCTGTCTCAGCTGCTCTATATCTTGCGGTTCTCCATCCGGGACAGCGGCAGCATATTCCCGTTCCAGCGAACGCGCAGTCGTCAATTGCTGAGAGAACGCTTGGCATTGTTGTTCTGCACGCCGAAACGCCTCTGGTGCCAGCAGAGCCGCATGATAGGCTTTTCCGCTCGCAAAGCCAGCTGTGTAAACAGCATCTTTCCATGCTTTTTGTGCAGTCTTTGCCAGCTGCTGTTGCTGCTGCTCTTGCGCACAGGCAGAGCGATATACTTCGACCGCACTGCTCAACTTGCGCTGATGGCTCTCCCAGTCATTTTTTGCCTTGTCAATATGCTGATGCAGCGCATCATACGTTTCCTGCTTCTCGTGCAGCTTTGCCTCGATGCCAGCAAGATCGCACGTCGGCAACGTACTTTGAACGGTCTGAGCCTCCGCTTCTATCGCAGCAGCCTTGCGGTCTGCCGCATGATAGGCTTGTTCTGCCCGCTGTGCCTCTCGCTCTAATTCCGGCAATTGCCGTTGTATCGCTTGCAGCTGCCCATCTATCTGCTCCATCCGGCTGACCTGCTCGGAAAGTTCTTTGCCCTGTTTCAACAGCTGTTCGGTTTCCTCTGTTTTTTGCACAATTATGTGCAGCAGCTGCTCCTGTGTGGTATCCGGCTCATCAAACAGTTCCTGCATAGCCTGCCGGACAGCATGTTTTGCTGTTTCCATACGCGAACGCACCGCTGCTGTCTGTTCACTGACCTGCTGCAGTGCCGCACGGTTATGCTCTGCGTTTTCTCGCAATGCTTGCAATTCCTGCTCTGTCGGTACGTGTGCCTGCAACTGAGCTGGATGCGGATGTTCCAGTGCTCCGCACACCGGACACGGCATATGATCCCGCAGATCTTGTGCCAAGATGCCCGCTTGTCCGCGCATCCAGTACAATTCTGCTGTACGATACTTCTGTTCCTCAGTTAGATACAGTCGTTCCTGTTTCTCATAAGTACTCTGCTGTTTGTCTAATTGGACTTGGCAGTTCGACAGTTCTGCAAACAGGTCCCGTTTGCTGTTCAGCTGTTTTACCTGCTCCGTTGCCTCTTTCCACGCACTGCGCAATGTTTCCCGCTGCATCTGTAAGTCATGCAGACTCTCGATCTGCTTTCGCAGGCTCTCGATGCGCTGTCGTTCTGTTTGTAAAGCATTCGCGGTTTGTTGATACTGTGTTTGCAGAGAATCAGCAGAATCTCTCGCTTTTTTCGCCTGTACCTGTTTGTCCCGCCAGATTTCTGCCTGTTTTTTGGCATCACTCAAGCGAGTCATTTCCTGCTGCAAAAGATTCAGCTGTGGAAGCTGTGTTTCTGCCTGCTGTTTTTGCTCTTCCAGCGATGTATTCTGTTGTTTCAGCTGCTCTACATGCTGTTTTTGCGCCTGTACACGATTAGACAACTGTTCCCATCGCGCCTGTTCCGATTGATATGCCTGCCACTGCGGCTGCACCAAATCTCTTGCGCGGCGCGCCTGTTCCAGTCGTTCGGTTTGTGCTTGCATATCCGGCAGCTGTGCTTCCAGCTGTGTCAACTGCTGCTTAACAGCCAGCCACTTATTGCGCGCTTGCAGCTGTGTTTCCGCTTGAATCACTGCTTCTGTCGCCGCAGTACGCGCCGCGCGCAGCTGACGTAATTGTTTGTCTAATTGTTTTATTGTCTGTGCATCGCGTCTATTTTGCTCTTGAACCAGCGGTAAAAGTTCGCTGAGCTCCTGTGTTTCTGCGTTTTCTTCTAATTGAAAGCCCTCTGCATACTGCAAAAGAGCACGGTGCATGTCCTCACAGGTTCGATTCTGGGCAAGATATTCCGTCTTGATACACTTTTGCAGACGCACCAGTTCTTCGGTGTGAAAAACATTGCGGATAATTTTTGCTCTGGACTGACTATCCGCCGTGAGCAGCTTCATAAACTCGCCCTGTGCAATCATGGAAATCTGTTTAAACGAACGGCAATCTACGCCGAGCAACTGCTGCACCGCGTCAGTCACTGCCGTCGCTCCCGCAATCGTCGAACCATCAGGATTTGTCATAACTGCATTGGGCTGCTGGGTAACGGTACCCGTTCCCCGCTTTTTTAG
>NZ_JBNMHC010000359.1:0-2209 GCF_050872565.1 Butyricicoccus sp.
AAAGACCGCCGAGCCTGCGCCCGACGGTCTAAAAAAATCTTTTATTGTTTGCTGTAAAGCGTGCGAATCGAGTTGAGAACACACAGAATGGCAACACCGGTATCCGCAAAGACAGCCAACCACATGGACGCAATGCCCAGTAGGCCGAGTACCATGACGGCAATCTTGATAACCAAAGCAAAGACGATGTTTTCCTTCGCAATGCGAGCGGTCTTTCTCGCCAGCGCAATCGCCTTCGGAATCGCAGACAGCTCACCGGTCATAAATACGACATCTGCCGCTTCAATCGCTGCATCTGCGCCGGTTCCCATTGCCGCACCGACATCCGCGCCAGCGAGTACCGGTGCATCGTTGATGCCGTCACCGACAAACATAACCGGACCGTATTTTTCTCGAATGTTCTGCAGGCAGCTGACCTTATCCTGCGGCAGAAGCTGTGCATGAATATCTTGTACGCCAGCCTCTGCGGCAATCGCCTCTGCGCTCTCCTGCGCATCGCCGGTCAGCATTGCGGACACAACGCCCTGCTGCTTCATCTTTGCCAGAGCAGCAGCGGCATCTTCCTTGATGGTATCCGAAATGCAGATGCGTCCGGCAAATTTTCCATCACGCGCCAGATAAATGATGGTTGCGCCGCCAACTGCCGGAAGCTGCGGCAGGTTAACCTGATAGCTGTCCATGAGCTTCTTGCCGCCGCACAGCAGCTGTACACCATTCACATCCGCACAAATGCCATGACCGGCAACTTCCTTGATGTCATGCGGCTGCGGAACGTCCAGACCGCGCTCCTTGGCAGCAGATACAATGCTGACGCCAATCGGATGCGTCGAGGAGGTCTCACAAGCTGCTGCCAGCTCAAGCAGCTCCTGTTCACTCATTCCCTCTGCCGGTTCCAAAGCGGTTACGGTAAACGTACCCTTGGTGATGGTACCGGTCTTATCCAGGGCAACTGCCTTGACATCAGCCAGTGCTTCCAGCGAAACGCCGCCCTTGAACAGAATATTGCTCTTGGACGCTGTGCCGATGCCCGCAAAGAATGCCAGCGGAACGCTGAGCACCAGTGCGCACGGGCAGCTGATAACCAAGAACGTCAATGCGGTGTAAATCCAATGCATCCAGTTGCCGGTTACCAAAGACGGAATCACTGCGGTCAGAACAGCAATGGCAACGACAATCGGGGTATAGACGCGTGCAAACTTCGTGATAAAGCGGTCAATTTTCGGCTTGCTCGCCGCTGCATTTTCTACAGCATCCAGAATACGGGTTACCATGGACTCAGAAAGCGGTCTGCTCACTTTCATCCGCAGCAAGCCAGAGGCATTGACACAGCCGCTAATCAGCTCATCGCCCTTCTGGACATGAATCGGAACCGGTTCACCGGTGACAGCAGAGGTATCCAAAAAGCTCTCGCCCTCTACTACAACGCCATCCAGCGGCACGCGGTCGCCCGGGCGAACAACCAAAATATCTTCAACTTCGGCTTCTTCTGCCGGAATCGTCTCGATCTTGCCGTCATGCTCCCACTGCACGGTCTCCGGTCGGAGATCGACAGCCTCCATAATCTGACTGCGGCTCTTCTCGACAGCAATATGCTCGAACAGCTCGCCAACCTGGAAGAACAGCATAACGCCGACAGCTTCTGCAAAATCGCCAACGCAGAACGCGCCAATGGTTGCCACAGACATCAAGAAGTTTTCGTCAAAGACATGGCCGCTTGTCAAATTGCGGACTGCTGTCCAAACGACTTCTCTGCCAAGAATCACATAGCCAATCAGATACACGGCCAAATAAGCGGGCATCGGTGCGCCGAAATGGCTCAGTGCAAGGCCAATTGCCATGCACACCGCACCGAGAATCAGCTGAACAATATCTTTCTTGTTGCCGTCGTCTTTTTTCGGTGCTTTTTTCGCCTCTTCCGGCGGGATAATCTGAATATCCGGTTCTACCGCACGGGCGGTCTGTACCATTTTTTCTGCCAGACCGGTATGATCCGGTGCCGTGACGCGCAGCTGCATGGTTGCAAAGGTCAAAACAGCATCCGACACGCCTTCCATGGCGTTAATGCGGCTTTCAATCTTTGCGCCGCAGTTCGCACAATCCAGATTCTCCAGATGATAAATCTTTGTCGTGCCGCCGGTCGTTGCAGAACGCTGCAGCGGTTCTTCGTGCTCATGATGGTGGTCATGTCCACAGCAGCAATCGTCATCGT
>NZ_JBNMHC010000360.1:0-2191 GCF_050872565.1 Butyricicoccus sp.
ATTCTTAAAGAAGGCTTTGACAACCGTTGGATTGATGTCTATGAGAACGTCGGCAAGTGCTCCGGTGCATACTCTGCCGGTCTGCGCAAGCATCCATATGTTCTGCTCAATTATTCGGGCACACTGGACAGCATGTTTACGTTGGCACATGAAATGGGTCATGCGATTCATTCCTATCTGTCCAACAAGCATCAGCCGGTTGCTTATTCCAATTACAGCATCTTTGTCGCAGAGGTTGCCTCGACCTGCAACGAAGCCCTGCTCATGCAGCATCTGCTCAAGACGACCAAGGACAAAAAACGCCGCGCATATCTCATCAACTATTTCCTCGAACAGTTCCGCACGACGCTGTATCGTCAGACCATGTTTGCAGAGTTTGAGTTGGAGATCAATCGCCGCAACGAGCGCGGCGAGAGCCTGACGGCACAGTCGCTCAATGCACTGTATCACGAGCTGAATCATCAGTATTTCGGCGATGGTATCGTCATTGACGAAGAAATTGATTTGGAATGGGCACGTATTCCGCATTTCTATTATGACTACTATGTCTATCAGTATGCGACCGGTTACTCTGCTGCCATTGCTCTGTCCCGCCGCATTCTCAAAGAAGGCGCACCGGCTGTCAAGGACTACATTCATTTCCTGTCCGGCGGCTGCTCGACCGATCCAATCTCTCTGCTGCGCGGTGCCGGTGTCGATATGGCATCGACCACACCGATTCACGAAGCACTCCAGCTGTTTGATGAGTTAATCACCGAAATGGAACAGCTGATGGAGGAGTAAATAGTCTCTGACACGCAAAAACGCCCGCCTGAACACAATCAGGCGGGCATTTTTTATACCCATCTCATCATATCTTTTTTCATTCGTTTCATAATCCGTTTTTCCAATCGGGAAATATACGATTGGGAAATGCCCAGCAAGTCCGCCACTTCTTTCTGCGTGTGTTCTTCCCCATCCGTCAAGCCAAACCGCATACTGATGATGGTCTTTTCGCGTTCCGGCAGACGGCTCAGTGCCCGATGCAGCAGCTGGCGGTCAACATCATCTTCCACCGGTCGAATGACGCAGTCCGGCTCTGTGCCCAAGATGTCCGACAGCAGCAGTTCATTACCATCCCAATCGGTGCTCAGCGGTTCATCAAAAGACACTTCGGTTTTCTGACCGGAAACCTTGCGCAAATGCATCAGAATTTCATTTTCAATGCAGCGCGAAGCATAGGTTGCCAACTTGGTCTTTTTCTCCAAATTATACGTTTCAATGGCTTTAATCAGTCCAATGGTTCCAATCGAAACCAAATCTTCCATATGAATACCGGTATTTTCAAACTTCCGCGCGATATAGACAACGAGCCGCAAATTGTGTTCAATGAGCCGATCTCGGCAAGTGCGGTCTCCCTGTTGAAAGCCCCACACCGCTTCCTGTTCTTGTTTTGCCGTGAGCGGCGGCGGCAAAACAATCGGGCTTCCAATGTAAAAAATCCCTTTTTCCGATGGAAACAATCCCAATCGGCACAATATTTCCCGCAGCTTTTCCCAAATTCGCATACCCTTCTCCTTTCACGGTTCAATGAGTCCGTCAAATTCTCCGGAGCAAATATCCGCCACGGAAACAGCCACCATACAGTCATAGGCGCTGCCATCTGCCCGCACAACAGCACGAGGACGAAAGCACGGCAGCAATCCCCCGCCGCCTACGCTGTGAAACGCAAGCAGCCGCCATCCCGTCACACCACGCTGTTGGGTCTGCTGCACCAGCTCGGCAGCATTGTCCTGTTTGAGATTTTGCGCGATAAACCGCTGCTGCTCCGGCAGAATGCGCATGGCGGCGTCCCGTGTCAGCAGCAGCACTGGCTTTCCTGTCATCGGATCCCGCAAGGTATTGCCGCTGTCCACCAGCAAAAATACCTGTGCTTGCTGTTCTTCACAGCAAATGCAAACCGATTCGCCGCACGGCCGATTATCCTTTGCCTGATTGCGAAAGACAAAACAGCTGAGACCATATGCCAGCAATGCTGATGCCGCCAATACCCGCCGCGAAACCTGTACCACCAACACGCCATTTTGCATAAGAGGCGTTCCGCTCAGTTGCTCCAATGCTACCGCTACGCCGCCAAACACAAACGCCACCAGCAGCACCAGCAGTGTTTGCCGCACGAGCAGACGCATATGGCGAATAGAAAATGCTGTTC
>NZ_JBNMHC010000361.1:0-2178 GCF_050872565.1 Butyricicoccus sp.
AACAAAAGCACTGGTTCCGGATTTCCGGTTCCAGTGCTTTTTGATTGTCTGAACTTATTCGCCCATGACCTGGAATACGATTTCGCGATGGCGATCGCGGGTGTCGCACTCGACCAGCGTCAGGTTCTGCCACGGGCCGACGGTGATGCGTCCGTCGATAAACGGAACCGTGATGAACGGGCTGAGCAGTGCCGACTTAATATGGCTCGAGCCATTGTCATCGTGCCATGTGTTGTGGTGCTCGTAATGAATCACGCGGCCCTTTTCATCCGTATACGGAGAAAAGACATCCATGGCTGCCTTGAGGTCATGATTGACCATGCCAGGCTCGAATTCCAGCGTGGTCAGACCGGCAACGCCGCCGGTCGTAAAGCCGGTAACGGTACCACTCTTGATGCCGTACTTGTGGCAAGCCTCGGTTACAGCCTCCTGAAAATCTCCGGTTACATCAATCATACCCATGTGTGCGCGGGTGTGATATTCCTTCATGGAACTATAAACTGCCATTGTTGATAAACTCCTCCATCTTGACAAACTTCTTCTATCTTCTTCTATGATCCTGAATCCGACTCTTCTTCAATCTCATTCATTGTACCACGTGCCAGCGCATTTTTCAAATCTTCCGACAGATCCTGCAATAATACGGCGTCCTGCTCGCGGTGTTCCTGCACTTGCTCGACTTGTTCGGCAATCTGCTCGATTTTTTCTTCCAGCCCGCGCTCGGCCTGCTCTTTGCGCAGCTGCTTGATTTCGTCGAGCAGCTCCGAGACCTCCTGTTCCAGCTTGCGCTGGCCTTTGAAGCGGACTTTGTTGATCTCCTCCATGAATCCGGCGGTTAGAATACCGGCGGGCATCGCAATGATGGCGGTGCCAAATACCGAAGAGATCATGCTGACCAGTCTGCCCGCGCGCGTCACCGGATAAATATCGCCGTATCCGACGGTTGTCAGCATGGCGAATGCCCAGTACAGGGCTTCAAAAAAGCTGTCAAACGAGTTCGGCTCCACCGAGAACATGACGGCGGCAGAGACAAAGCTGTATACCATCGACAGCATCAAGACCATGATGAGCAGCTTGCGCTCGCGGCGCACGGCGCGGTAAATATAAATAAAGCTCCGCGCATAGCGCATGGTCTTGAGAAAGCGCGCGCAGCGAAAGACACGCATGACGCGCAGGATTTGAATGTACTGCGTCAGCGGCATGTCCGGAAGCAGCTGCATGACAGCGGGAAATGTCGTGATGACCGGCAAAATCGCCAGCAGGTCAATCACCGCCATCGGCGTGAACGGATAGCGCAGCATGGCCTGCCGCAGCGATAGCTCTTTCATGCGCGGCGAAAAATCCGCGGTGATCCAGCGCAGAATATAATCGACGATAAAGAGCGCCGTGACGATTCGATCCAGCCAGAGAACCGGCCTGTTCCATATTTTTAACAACAGCGGAATGGCGCTCAGACAGACCAAAACGAGAATGTATCTGTCATATAGTGCGCTGAATTTGTCGTGCTGTCGGTCTTTTTCAATGATTTCGTACATCCGCTTGCGGATGTGATATGTCTGTTTCCCCATATTTTTTGTGATGCTCTGTGAGAGAAAGACAGCCGCTGTCAGGAGACAGCGGCTGTACCAATTGCGTTCTGTGTAAAATTACTTCAGACCAGCGGTGATGATAGCCATCTGGTAAACTTCATCAGCATTGCAGCCGCGGGACAGGTCGTTGATCGGAGCGTTCAGACCCTGCAGAATCGGGCCATATGCCTCGAAACCACCCAGACGCTGAGCAATCTTGTAGCCGATGTTGCCTGCGTTGATGTCCGGGAAGATGAAGGTGTTTGCCTGACCTGCAACCGGAGAACCCTTTGCCTTGGTCTTAGCAACAACCGGGGAGAATGCAGCGTCAAACTGCAGCTCGCCGTCAACTGCCAGATCCGGAGCCAGCTCCTTAGCAGCAGCGGTAGCGTCGCGCATCATGGTAACGGTCGGGCCCTTGCCGGAACCCATGGTGGAGTAGGACAGCATAGCAACCTTCGGGTCGATGCCGAAAGCAGCGCCGGTCTTTGCGGTCTCGATAGCAACCTCAGCGATCTTCTGAGCAGCAGTCAGAGTAACCTCACCGGTCTTCTTGTCAACGGTGTCCTCATAGGAGATGTTGATGGCGCAGTCGCCCATAGCGTACATC
>NZ_JBNMHC010000362.1:0-2160 GCF_050872565.1 Butyricicoccus sp.
CAGAAATCATGCCTTCTTTTTTTCATCAGTTTTTGTCCACATCGGGAGCAGCGGAATCAACGGAAATGCCACCAAAAGCAGGTAGACATATCGCATACTAAACGCAACCGGTGCTGCCAGCATCAACGTAATCCACAAAAATGCACCCGGTGCCAAAACCAGTGCCAATTTATATGCTCTGCGGTGCAGCAGCAACGCCAAGCACAGCAGCCACAGTGCGAACAGCGTGCCCGCACTGAAATGGAATTGCAATGCCGTCTGAATTTTTTCAAGCACAGCGCCTCCCGGCAGTTTTTGCAGCAAATTGATGGTATACAAATCATATCCATAGACATTTTCTATGATGCCTTCCATCATATCTCCATTGCTGTTGCGCGCGCCGATTTTCCAGTATCCAAAGGTTTCCAAACAGTACGCCTTGACATAGGCAGGAAAATTCTTCATGCCTATAGTCGCCCAATTTTTCAGTACCTCACCGGTCTGTGTATCCAGATAGTAGCGGTCAAAGTAATCATAGTCCCACTTGATGGTATCGACAATGCACGGCGTGTACACACGCTTGTACTCCTCTATCGGCATGAGCTTTGTCACGGATGCATACTCCGCGTCATTCATCTCACCACCATATACCGCCACATATGCCATCTGCTGAAGCGGAACGCCTACAGACTCGACAACCGAGTCCTTCTCAATCCGCAGGGCATCATAAACCGGTCCTACGATAATGCGCGCGGCGACAATGACACACAGCGTCGCAATGAGCACGCGCTTTGCCTGCTTGCGATAGGCAATCAGCAGCAGGACAAACAATCCGATGACAATATACAAGCCATTGTTGCGGAAGAAAATCGTGCCGAGCAGCAGCAGCACCCATTTGACCACGAATTTCTTGTCTTGGAACAGCGCGCCGCGCGACTGCACCGCATCGAACAGCATCATCATGAGAAACAGCAAAAACGCCGTAAACAGCGGATCTTTCCACATAATCACCGCATACATCGCAAACGACTGCGGAATCGCGAAAAATGCCAAGCACAGCACGATGTACCAGCGTTTGACACCCTTACTGTCCAGCCAAGTCAAAAAGCGCGCATACACTGCCGCCATCAACAGGAACTGTGTCAGCGAGTACAAAAAGACGCCGAGCATGATGCTGCCAAACGCGGCGCCAATCCGCAAAAAGATCGCCACAAACAAGGTATAAAACACCAAAAAGTGGTTGCCAATTCGCTTGACGCCCAAGCCCTGATTGACCGAATGGAACGAATCTCCCACGACAGTTCCCGGAAAATCCTTGAGGAAAAACGGCAGCCAGCACAGGCACAAGACCACGAAGCACACGAGAAACAGCTTCTTGTTAAACGCCTTGTTGTCTGCCGGCCGAGCAATCCTATCATACAGCTTATCCAGCACGAGCAGCAGCACAAACGTGCACACTGCCGCCAGCGCGAACACCACCAAGTCCGTCCATACAAAGTCATCAAACGTATTCGCCGTGTAACTCAGATGGACATTTCCGGCAAAGTGAATCTTTCGCCCCAGACTAATCATCGCACCGAACATCAGCGCCGCAATCACCAGCGGCCACAGGATTTTTTTCTGTGTCTGCTTTTCCATCCGGTCACCGTTCCTTCTTTTCCAGCCAGATCTTTCTCGACACGAAATTCCAAACCATCACGACAGCAGTGGCAAAGATCTTCGTCACCATATAGAAAATGCCCAGAACGCTGACACCCAGCCACATCATCGCTTCATTGAGTATCAGTCCGATGATGCTGAGCAGCACAAAGGTGACAAACTCCCGCGCCCGGCTGATGTCCTCTCGGCGCGTAAAGACAAACTTCATGCTGCATATATAGTTGAAAATAACCGAGACTGTAAAGGAAATGCACGCTGAAAGCAGATAATATACGCCGAACAACTCGGTGAGCGCAACCATGACACCGTAGTCAATGAAAAATGCGAGAACACCGACAATGCCGAAGCGCATAATTTGATCAATGAGTTTTTTCATGGGTCTCTCTCTGCTCCTTCATGGCGCGCTGCAACTGCATCTCAAAGTCCTGCTTGTTTTTCTGTACGATATTTTGCAGCTGCATACCGGCGAAAAAGCACTGTACCGCAGCCAACGCGGTAAATCCGCAAACAACCAGCGTCGGG
>NZ_JBNMHC010000363.1:0-2156 GCF_050872565.1 Butyricicoccus sp.
CATAGCATTGAAAAGTCCTTCGATTTATGGTATGATTCCAAAAGATACAATTTGGAAAGGAATCTCTCATTTATGACTGATAAGAACTTTAGCATCAATCTGGGCGAGTACAAGGGCATCAAGCGTGCACCGATTACCGCAGACGTAACCAACGACGAAGTACAGGCTGCCATCAAGCAGGAGCAGCAGCAGCGCGCAAAGATGCACGATGTCGAGCGTCCGGCACAGCTGGGCGATACCGCTGTCATTGACTTTGCAGGCTTCCTCGGCGAGGAGCAGTTCGAGGGCGGCACTTCCGAGAACTACTCTCTGGCTCTCGGTTCCAACACCTTTATTCCGGGCTTTGAGGAGCAGCTGGTAGGCGCTTCTGCCGGTGATGAGGTAGATGTCAACGTAACATTCCCGGAGAACTATCCGGCTGGCAATCTGGCAGGACAGCCGGTTGTCTTCAAGTGCAAGGTGCATAAGGTGCAGGAGCGCAAGCTGCCGGAACTGAATGATCTGTTCGGCAAGATGTACGGCTTTGCAAACTACAAGGAATTCGAGCAGAATGTGCACGATGCACTGGTACAGCAGAAGGAGCAGGCTGCTCGCTCTCAGGTACAGAACGCACTACTGGAGCAGATCGTTGCAAACTCTGAAATCGACCTGTCCGACGAGTTTGTCGATGCATTTGTTGAGCAGATGATTGCTACCGTTACGCAGGATTTGGCACAGCAGGGCGCTTCTATGGAGCAGTATCTGGCATACCGCAAGATCACCGATGAGCAGCTGCGTGCAGAGATGCGTCCGCAGGCAGAAGCTACCGGTAAGGCATCTGCGGTTCTCGCCTCCATCGCTCAGCAGGAAGGCATTGTCATCACCGACGAGGACATTGACAACGACATCCGCCGCATGGCTATGATGTATCAGATGGACTATGACAAGCTGGCTGGAACCATGGATGAGGCTGCTCGTGAGAGCGTGCGCAACAGCTTGGAAATTTCCAAGGCTTTGCAGCTCGTCTTTGATGCTTCGGTTGAAGAATAAGTAGAAATGCAATACAGGAGGACGTCTGTCACGGCGTCCTCTTTTCTCTGCACAAAGTAAGGAGGTTTCTATCATGCTGCGTATGATTGCCTTAGACTTAGATGGCACACTGCTGCGTTCAGACAAAACGCTTTCTCCGCGCACCAGACGAGTATTAGAGACATATATTCAACAGGGTACCCATGTTGTCGTGGCGAGCGGACGTTCTTATGATTCTCTGCCGCAGGAGGTGCTCTCTGTGTCCGGCATTGACTATGCGATTACTTCTAACGGCGTAGTGATCTGTCACCGACCGACAGGACAAAAGCTGTTCTATTCCCCGCTCAAGCCGACTTGCACTCAGCAGCTGCTCTCTCTGATTGAGACCCATCAAGCGGATTTTGAGGTTTTTCTCGATGGTGTCCCCTATGCTGACGCCGATTTTGTCGCACACCCGACAGCATATGGTCTGCCGGACGCCGCGACCTCATACATTCAAACCACACGCAAGCCGGTTCGTGATTTGTTCGCCTTTACACAGGAACACATTCAAGAATTGGACTGCCTTGATTTTATCACAATAGACCAGCAAAAAAGAGTGATTTTGGCGCAACAGCTGAAGCAGATTTCCGGTATTTATGTGACATCTTCTGTCCCGCATCTGTTGGAAATTTCCGATGCTTCTGCCGGAAAAGGTCCTGCGCTGCGGCGTTTAGCCCAGTATCTAAACATTCCGCGCGAACAAATCGCCGCATTCGGCAACGAAGAAAATGATTTGGATATGATCGAGTTCGCCGGTGTCGGCGTTGCCGTCGCCAACAGTCCCGCCCACGTGCGCGACTGTGCCGATTACGTCACGCAGAGCAACGATGAAGACGGTGTGGCTGCTTTTCTGGAACGCTATCTCGTCAATCAACAGGCATGAAAAAAGTCTCGTTCGGGTAACTGCCCAAACGAGACTTTTTGTTTCCATATTTTACGCTTCAAATGCCTGCTTAATGCTGTTATAATGCAGGAACTTATCCTGCTCTGCCAGCTTCTTGATGGTGTCCAGATCAGCAAACTGGAAGCCCATGGCCTCTGCGGTCTGGATATGGACATCCTCTTCCTTGACATCCATGTCAAAGCGATAAATATCCACGAAATAA
>NZ_JBNMHC010000364.1:0-2147 GCF_050872565.1 Butyricicoccus sp.
ACAAAGGCGCGATATTTTGATGATGCTGTGAGTGCGTTTGACCTTCGTCTGACACCGGAAGATATTGCGTATTTGGAAGAACCATATGTGCCGCACCCGATTGTCGGCGCAATTGACAAGAATCCGCCGCAGGGCGTGATGCTGCTTGATGAAAAGAAATAATCAAAGAATTAGGAGGATAAAACGATGAGTAAGACATTGGTTGCTTATTTTTCTGCCAGTGGTGCAACCGGCAGTGTAGCAAAGGAAATAGCAAAGGCGACAGGCGCAGATCTGCACGAGATTCAGCCGGCCACCCCGTATACCAGCGCGGACTTGAATTGGATGAACAAGAACAGCCGCAGCTCGGTTGAGATGAATAATGAAAACAGCCGTCCGGGCATTGCAAATGCCGTGACAAATTGGCAATCCTATGATACAATATTTGTCGGTTTTCCGATCTGGTGGTATGTAGAACCGCGCATCATTGATACATTTATGGAAAGTGAAGATTTTGCCGGAAAGACCGTTATTCCGTTTGCTACTTCCGGCGGCAGCGGCATTGAGCGCGCGCAGCAGCATTTGAAGCAGCTGTATCCGCAGATAGATTGGAAACCGGGAAAACTGGTCAATCGCCGCAATGCAGCAGATTGGGCATCCAAACAGTAATAGCAAAAGAGGAATAGATATGCCGAAAGGGTCAGAACAATTAACCAACGCGAGAAAACAAGAAATTATCAACGCTTGTGCGAAGCTGTATGAGACGATGAGCTTTAAAGAAATCACCATAACAGAGATCGGAAAGGCGACCTCGTTTACCCGCACATCCATTTATAATTACTTTCAAACGAAGGAAGAAATTTTTCTGGCTCTGTTGCAGCGGGAATATGACTGGTGGAGCGATGACCTGTGTCATATGATGGACACGCAGGAAACAATGACCGTGCAGGAATTTGCAGACGCCATGGCACGATTACTGCAAAAGCGGAAACGCATGTTAAAGCTGTTGTCTATGAATCATTATGACATGGAGAGCAGCAGCCGAATGGAAAATCTGGTGGAATTCAAACGATCTTATGGACGTTCAATCCATGCTGTGACGAAGTGCGTGACGAAATATTTTCCGTGCATGACGGTACACGACATTCAAGATTTTATTTATGCATTCTTTCCGTTTTTATTCGGCGTGTATCCCTATACTGTCGTGACAGAAAAGCAGATAGACGCGATGCGGCAAGCGCATACGGAATATGTGCAGCTGACGCAGTATGAAATTGTATCGGCTTGTGTCAAACGATTGCTGTCTGCTTTTGACAAAACAGAATAAGAAAAAGAGATGGGTTAGCTTTGATAAGCAAACGCATCTCTTTCTTTTTTGTGAGATTTATCCGAGCGGAAATTCGCGGAATTTTCGTGGCGATACGCCGATTTTATCGGTAAATGCACCGGTGAAACTGGCTTCTGTTCGATAGCCGACCTCTGCACCAATCGCTTTGATGGGCAGTTCTGTCGATTTGAGCAGATATTTTGCGCGATCCATACGCATACAAATGATAAATTCGTGCGGAGAGTAATGCAGGCGGGCACGAAACAAACGAATCAAATGAGAAGGACTGAGATGCACCTGTTTGGCAAGCTGCTTCAGCCGCAAATCATCTCCCAAATGCATTTGAATGTACGCGACAGCTTGCTGTACCGGATCATCATTTGGCAGATCGGTATAGTCAGCCTCTTGATTGACAGTCAGATAACACAGAGCATTGTATAACAATCGCGAATGCTCGGTTTCATTGACGAGCTGACGATTGGCAAATTGCCGCACGAGGGTGCGAATTTGCGCCGCAGAACGGGCATGTTTTTGCCCTGTGTACAGCACGCCGCCGTTTTCACGGGTCAAATGCTGATACAGCTCCAGAGAATTAACGCCAGAGAAATGGACCCAATAAAATTCTACGTATTCTGCTGTATGATAGGCGTGGTGGTCATTTCCGTCAAACAGAAGAATATCGCCGGGATGTGCAGTGACTGTCTTTCCGTGATATTGCAGATCCATTGTGCCCTTTTCAATCAGCATCAGCATAAAACAGCCGAGATCCTGCCGATCAATGCTGTAGCGTTTATCACAATAGTAGTGTCCGCACATATGTACAGAGTAAAAAAGCGCCTGC
>NZ_JBNMHC010000365.1:0-2144 GCF_050872565.1 Butyricicoccus sp.
GGAGAATCTTTTCTCGGCGCATTGGCGTTGGCACTTGGCATGTCGGATGTGATTCAGAGCTATGCGGGCGGCGTGCTGGTAGAGACTGTTTTCTTGGACGAAGGTTTTGGTACGCTGGACAGTGCGGCGTTGGAACAGGCAATTGGTGTGCTGGTTCGCCTGTCTGGCGGCAATCGGCTCATCGGCATTATTTCCCATGTCGCGGAGCTGAAAGACCGCATTGGGCGGCAGATTGTCGTTCGTCGCGGTACTTCCGGCAGTACAGCAGAAATTTCTATGGGGTGATAGAATGAATGACAATGAAATGCAAGTGATTGCCACGATTCGCACGGATTTTCCGACCAAGTTCGGCATTCCGCGGCAGAGTGGCATTGTAAATACGCTGCGGGCGAAGATTGTATTTGAACCGGAATATCGGAATCCCGATGCCCTGCGCGGACTGGAGGATTTTTCCCATCTGTGGCTGATTTGGCAG
This sequence comes from Butyricicoccus sp., assembly GCF_050872565.1. Lineage (GTDB taxonomy): Bacteria > Bacillota > Clostridia > Oscillospirales > Butyricicoccaceae > Butyricicoccus_A. The sequence goes on from NZ_JBNMHC010000365.1 coordinate 476, forward strand.
TTTTCCGGTAATGCGCGCAGAAAAACATGGTCTCCGACTGTGCGTCCGCCGCGGCTGGGCGGCAATACGCGCATGGGTGTGTTTGCAACGCGCTCGCCGTTTCGACCCAATCCGATTGGTCTGTCCAGCGTGCGCATAGAAGACATTCAGCTGCACACAGAAGAAGGTCCGGTGATTTGGGTATCTGGTGCAGATCTGATGGACGGTACGCCGATTTACGACATCAAACCGTTTATCCCGTATGCAGACAACCATCCGGATGCCAAAGGCGGATTTACCAAGAATACGAGCGGGTATACGCTAAATGTAGATTTTCCGGAGCAATGGCTGGAACAGGTGCCGGAATCGCATCGAGAAGCGCTGCGCGGCGTGCTCGCGCACGATCCGCGCCCCTCGTATCAGCACGATCCGGAACGTGTGTATGGCATGGAATTTGCGGGACTGGAAGTTCGGTTTCGCGTGGACGGCGATCAATTGACCGTTTGCTGTGTAGAACCAATTGCATGAAAAAACAGGCATTTCCCGCGGAAATGCCTGTTTTTTCTGTCTGTGTTCTTATGATCCAAGCAAAGAAGAAGCCACGCCGGTCAAATAGTTCTTGAGCATCTGTGCGCACTCGGCACGAGTGGCAGAATCTCTGGGAGCCAGCTGTGTGCTGCTCTTGCCGGATATAATCTTGGAGGCAACCGCCCACTGCATCGCGTCCTGCGCATACGAGGCAACGGAAGAAACATCGCGGTACTGATTCAGATTGGCGCGTGTACTGGTGTCGAGCTGCTGCTGGCTGGAATAGTGATACAGCACAACAGCAAAATCCTGTCGGGTAATTGGATCATTGGCACCAAATGTGTTGTTTGGATAGCCGTTCATGATGCCATTTTGCTGCGCCCAGGCAACGGCATTGGCAAACCACTGGTCAGAGGGCACATCGGAAAAAGACGATGGCTGTGTGACAGCTGGCGCGCCGGAGAAGTTGTAAAGCACCTGTGCCACCATGGCGCGAGTCAGAGAGAGGGACGGTGCAAATTGTGTAGAAGAGGTACCGTTCATGAGTCGGTTTTGGAAGGCAAATCGCACGGCCGGAGCAAACCAATCGGTTGACAGGACATCCTGAAATCCACAGATTGGCGTCGGGGCAATCAGATCCCCGTGGGTTAAATAGAAATTACAGTCTACATCCGCAGAGATGCCTTGGACAGAACCAGCTCTGGAGTACTGCCAATAATCGTAATTGCTGAAGCTGGTGCTTGTGGTGTAATGCGCCAGCCAGATTTTTACGCCGCTGTTTCGGATTTGATTTGTATTGACATCGTTGGTTAAGAAACTTTTTGTTGCATACAGCATCGGCTCGTATCCGGCGTCCCGAATGGTGTTGCAGAAGGCGAGAACATTGGCTGTTTTCTCGGATTGGCTCAATCCTGCTGTATCTAGCCTGCCGGAGCCATCGGAGTATTCATAATCCATCACAATCGGCAGCTGAATATTCGCCGTTTTTACGCGGTCAATGGCAAACTGCGCTTCTTCCACGGCTTCTGCTGTATTGAGCGCTTGAGAAAAGACATACACACCGATAGGAATGCCAGCAGAGGATGCACCGGTCAAATATGTAGAATAATTCGGATCTTCGCGTAAATCACCTGTTTTTGTGCCGCGGAAGGCGACACGAAGA
>NZ_JBNMHC010000366.1:0-2108 GCF_050872565.1 Butyricicoccus sp.
AACAAAAGCACTGGTTCCGGATTTCCGGTTCCAGTGCTTTTTGATTGTCTGAACTTATTCGCCCATGACCTGGAATACGATTTCGCGATGGCGATCGCGGGTGTCGCACTCGACCAGCGTCAGGTTCTGCCACGGGCCGACAGTGATGCGGCCGTCGATAAACGGAACCGTGATAAACGGGCTGAGCAGTGCCGACTTAATATGGCTGGAGCCATTGTCGTCATGCCATGTGTTGTGGTGCTCGTAATGAATCACACGACCCTTTTCATCCGTGTACGGAGAAAAGACATCCATTGCTGCTTTGAGGTCATGATTGACCATGCCCGGTTCAAATTCCAGTGTGGTCAGACCAGCAACGCCGCCGGTGGTAAAACCGGTAACGGTACCGCTCTTGATGCCGTACTTGTGGCAAGCCTCGGTTACAGCCTCCTGAAAATCTCCGGTTACATCAATCATACCCATGTGTGCGCGGGTATGATATTCCTTCATGGAACTATAAACTGCCATTGTTGATAAACTCCTCCATCTCAACGAACTTCTTCTATCTTCTTCTATTATACTTGATCCGATTCTTCTTCAAGCTCGTTTATTGTACCACGTGCCAGCGCATTTTTCAAATCTTCCGACAGATCCTGCAATAATACGGCGTCTTGCTCGCGATGTTCCTGCACTTGCTCGACTTGTTTGGAAATCTGTTGAATCTTTTGTTCCAGTCCGCGTTCCGCCTGCTCTCTGCGCAGCTGCTTGATTTCATCGAGCAGTTCGGAAACTTCCTGTTCCAGCTTGCGCTGATCTTTGAAGCGGACTTTGTTGATCTCTTCCATGAATCCAGCGGTCAAAATACCGGCGGGCATCGCGATAACAGCGGTGCCAAAGACCGAGGAAATCATGCTGACCAGTCTGCCGATGCGCGTCACCGGATAAATATCGCCGTATCCGACGGTTGTCAGCATGGCAAATGCCCAATACAACGCTTCAAAAAAACTGTCAAACGAGTTTGGCTCGACCGAGAACATGACGGCAGCAGAGACAAAGCTGTACACCATGGACAGCATCAGGACCATGACGAGCAGTTTGCGCTCGCGGCGCACGGCGCGATAGATATAAACAAAGCTCCGTGCGTAGCGCATAGTCTTGAGAAAGCGCGCGCAGCGAAATACACGCATGACGCGCAGAATTTGAATGTACTGCGTCAGCGGCATGTCCGGGAGCAGTTGCATGACCGCTGGAAATGTCGTGATGACCGGCAAAATCGCCAACAAGTCGATAATCGCCATCGGCGTGAATGGATAGCGCAGTATGGCTTGGCGCAGCGACAGACCGTTCATGCGCGGCGAAAAATCGGCGGTGATCCAGCGCAGAGTATAATCCACGATAAACAACGCCGTGACGATGCGATCCAGCCAGAGAACCGGCTCGTTCCATATTTTTAACAACAGCGGAATGGCACTCAGACAGACCAAAACAAGGATGTATCTGTCATACAGTGCGCTGAATTTGTCGTGTTGTCGATCTTTTTCAATGATTTCATACATCCGCTTGCGGATGTGATAAGTCTGTTTCCCCATGTATATCTGTTTTGTCTGTGAGAGAAATACAGCCGCTGTCCGGAGACAGCGGCTGTACCAATTGCGTTCTGTGTAAAATTACTTCAGACCAGCGGTGATGATAGCCATCTGGTAAACTTCATCAGCATTGCAGCCGCGGGACAGGTCATTGATCGGAGCGTTCAGACCCTGCAGAATCGGGCCATATGCCTCGAAACCACCCAGACGCTGAGCAATCTTGTAGCCAATGTTGCCTGCATTGATGTCCGGGAAGATGAAGGTGTTTGCCTGACCGGCAACCGGAGAACCCTTTGCCTTGGTCTTAGCAACAACCGGGGAGAATGCAGCGTCAAACTGCAGCTCGCCGTCGATAGCCAGCTCCGGAGCCAGCTCCTTAGCAGCAGCGGTAGCGTCGCGCATCATGGTAACGGTCGGACCCTTGCCGGAACCCATGGTGGAGTAAGACAGCATAGCAACCTTCGGGTCGATACCGAAAGCAGCGCCGGTCTTTGCGGTCTCGATAGCAACCTCAGCGATCTTCTGAGCAGCAGTCAGAGTAAC
>NZ_JBNMHC010000367.1:0-2101 GCF_050872565.1 Butyricicoccus sp.
ACAAAGATACTGCACGAGCAAAAGCCTGTCTGAAGCATGTGACGGACATGGAGTGGTGCTGGGGGAATTCTGATGATTTATCTGGATAATGCAGCGACAACGCTGGAAAAACCGCCTGCGGTAGCCCATGCGATGCGCTGGGCAATGCAGCACGCCGGAGGCGTCGGCAGAAGTGCTCATCTCCCTGCGATGCTGGGCGCAGATATTGTATATGATACTCGGCGGCTGGCAGCAAAGCTGTTTGATGTGCCCGATCCCCGCCGCGTCATTTTTACTGCAAACGCCACGCAGGCACTCAACATGGCTCTATATGCCATGGCACAGACCTGCCGCCATATTGCGATTTCCGGCTTTGAACACAATGCTGTGTACCGTCCTGTGCTGGAGCTGGTCAAACGACAGAATATCAAACTCACGATACTCAAAAGCGAACTGTGGAATGATGATATGCTGCTGGAGCAAGCACAGCAAGCAATTGCAGACGGCGCGGACTGCTTTGTACTATGCCATGTTTCCAATGTCTTCGGCTATATTCAGCCGCTGGAACCGTTGGATGCGCTGTTGACAAAGCATGGAATCCCTCTTATCTTAGATGCCTCGCAATCCGCCGGTGTGGTTCCCCTTGCTGTCTCTCAGCTGCACAGCCTCGCCGCCGTCGGAATGCCCGGCCACAAGGGCTTATATGCTCCGCCGGGAACAGGAATCTTATTATGGCTGTCACAAGATCTGCCTGCACCGCTGCTGCTCGGCGGCACTGGCAGTCTGTCTGAGCAGGCGGACATGCCGGACTTTTTGCCGGATCGGCTGGAAGCAGGTACTGTCAATCTCGCGGGAATTGCCGGATTGTTTGAAGGCTTGCAGTTTATATCCAAATTAGGTGAGCCGGAGATCGCCGCTTGGGAGTGCCGTCTGCGTGATTTGGCAGTAGAAAAACTACGAGAAATCCCCGGTATTACGCTATATCTTTCACCCAAACCACAGCAACAAACCGGCGTACTGTCCTTTACGTGCCGTCAGCTGCCGTGCGAAACCATTGCACAGCGATTGGCCGAGCAAAATATCTGTGTCCGTGCAGGCTTGCACTGTGCGCCGCTTGCTCACCGGACAGCAGGTACAATCGAAACCGGAACGGTGCGCCTTTCACCTGGATGGTTTCAATCAATGCGTCAGATACGAAAATTTTGTGACGCACTAGCGCATATTTGTGGAAAAGAATCTGACCAAATTTGTGAGGAAGTGTTCACACGCTGAAAAAATTGTGGTAAAATAATAACAAGCATGGGATTTTTCATGCTGGAAACTGTGTATTTCGCAGAACTAAGGGATTGAATAACTGTATGGATTATATCCAAATGATTATGCAAAATTTAATGTCTCTGACAGTTTCAGACGTGATAGATATTGCGGTGGTCTCGTTTCTCATCTACCAAATTGTCAAATTGGTACGGGAAACGAGTTCTACCCGCATTATTCGCGGTGTTATTATTCTAATTGTCGCCATGTGGCTGTCCAGTATCTTGCAATTGACAATGGTCAATTATTTATTCCGTGCGATACTGACATGGGGCATTGTCGTCGTGGCCATTGTCTTCCAGCCGGAACTTCGCCGTATTTTGGAGCGCGTTGGCAAGAGCAAGCTGTCCACTCTGATGATTCGCAACGATGCGATTCCTATGGAGGAATCCGTCATCCGCGAGATGGTACATGCCTGCTCCGAGATGTCGTGGTCACGCACCGGTGCGCTGATTATCTTTGAGCGCAAAGAAAATCTCAGCGATATTATTCGCACGGGAACGGTGATTAATGCAGATGTCAAGGACGAGCTGATTCGCAACATCTTTTATGAAGGCGCACCGCTGCATGACGGCGCGATGATTATCCGAGATGGCCGCATTCACGCTGCAGGCTGTGTGCTTCCGCTGTCTCCTAACCCGAATCTATCCAAGGAACTGGGTACGCGGCATCGAGCTGCTGTCGGTATGAGCGAAAAATTTGATTCGCTCAGCTTGGTTGTTTCAGAGGAAACCGGTTCGATTTCCATCGCCATAGATGGCGAATTGCAGCGGCATCTCGTGCCGGAGCAGCTAGAAGAAATTCTGCG
>NZ_JBNMHC010000368.1:0-2101 GCF_050872565.1 Butyricicoccus sp.
ATTGCCTCCATAAATTGAAAACCATTTTCAAATTATAGCATGATTCGGGAAAAAGTCAATATGAAACTCATTTCCAATTTGTGTTTCCGCATTTTGCTCAAACTTAAGAAAAATTAAGAATTTTTTATAGTACAAATGTTGCAATTTTCTGTATAATAGATGTAGAAAAAACGAAGGGGCGTGAAACAATATGATAAGAATTTTGCTGATAGAAGATGATGCAGATATTCGGGAAGGTGTTCGATTGCTCCTGTCTGCCGAGGGCTATGAGATACTGGAAGCTGACTGCGGAGAAAAAGGATTGAAACAGCTGGATGAATCTGTGGATTTGGTGATTTTGGATGTCATGATGCCGGGAATTTCCGGTATTAAAACCTGCGAAGAAATCCGAAAGGTGTCCTATGTTCCTGTGCTGTTTTTGACGGCAAAATCCAGCGAATCAGACAAGGTAATGGGATTGATGGCTGGCGGCGACGACTACATTATTAAGCCATTCTCTTATGCCGAATTGCTGGGACGCGTGAAAGCTCTGCTGCGTCGGTATCATGTTTATAGCGGAAAAAAGTCTGTAGAAGAAGAGGAAGCGGAGGAAACTATGCTTCAAGTAGGAGATATTCGCATCAATGAGCTGTTAAATGAGGTGTGGAAGAACAATCGGCCGATTCGGCTCACGGAAATTGAATATAAAATTCTGCTCTTGCTCATGAAACATCACGGAAAAGTGTTTTCTGCACAGCAAGTATATGAAAGCGTTTGGAAAGAACCGTATCTGTACGCTTCCAACAGTACGATTATGGTGCACATTCGGAATCTGCGCCTGAAAGTAGAAAATGTACCGGAAAATCCTGAACACATCAAGACGATTTGGGGAAAGGGCTATCGCTTTGAATAGATCAAGACTAGGATTAAAGGGACAAGCATTGCTTGCCGTCGTGCTTTGCTCGCTCATCGCCTGCGGATTCTATCTGTGTATCAACAAAATAGGTGAAGTTGCCTTAGATCAATGCCTGTCAGATTCTGCACATGTAGAAAAGAAAAATGAGCAGATGCTGACAGAGCTTCAGGAATATATTATAGAAAAAAATCTTGCGATCTCTGATACAAATGCCATTGATACATGGATGGATGACATGCACAACGCGTATTTGATGTTGGGTATCTATCAAAATGATGTACTTGTCTATGATTCCACAGCGTATCGCTTGGGTACAGGTTATTTTGACAAAACGTATTCAGATGATATGGAAGACGGCTTTACAGCGAAGAAAATCACATTTGCTGGTGGAACGGCACAGGTATTACTGTACGGATATTATGACAGTGCGCTGTACACGACGGCAGTTATTATCGAAGTTGGATTTGCTGTTCTCGTATTCGCCTTGCTGTTTATCAGCTGGTTTGGCAAAAAAATTGCCTATATCCGCAGATTAGAGCAAGAAATTAAGATTTTAGAGACCGGTGGATTGGAAAAACCGATTACCGTGCGAGGAACCGATGAGCTGGGCACGCTTGCCAACGGACTAAACCAGATGCGCATGGCGCTGGCGGAAAACATGGAAAAAGAGGCAGAAGCCAAACGAGCCAATTATGAGTTGATTGCCGCGGTTTCCCATGACTTGCGCACACCGATGACGAGCTTGAGTTTGTATCTGGACTTGCTGCGCGAAGGAAAATATGATAATGCGGAAGAAATGAACCAATATTTGGATAAGAGCCGCGAGAAAATCGTGCAGATCAAGCAGCTCTCTGACCAGCTCTTTGACCGGTTTTATATGTCGAAGAAAAGTACAGTCAAATTGGAATCACCTGTCAAGGCGCAGTTTATTTTAGAGGATTATTTATCCAATCTGGCGGGATTCTTAGAGGTGAACGGCTATCACATTCAAGCACAGCTGGATTGGCCGGAAACGTACATTTCCGTATCTCTGGAATATATTAGCCGGATTCTCGATAATATTGGTTCTAATATTTTAAAATATGCAGATCCGAGCGAGCCGATTTTGCTGACAATCTCTGGAAGCGCAAAACAGCTTGTGATTCGATTTGAAAACAAGATTCTATTACAGGGAGATAATTTAGAAAGCACGCAGGTTGGCGTGCG
>NZ_JBNMHC010000369.1:0-2094 GCF_050872565.1 Butyricicoccus sp.
CTCTAACCTCTTGTCTTTTCCCCGCCGGATATGCTATACTAAAACAGAACAGAAACAAGAATAGCTCCCTCATGAGGGAGCTATTTTCCCATTTGTTTGTACAAGAGGAGGTATCTTCATGTATCATCAGATTTCTCAGCTGCTGCTCGCCGCCTGTGCCTATAACGGTGCAGATCCCGCTCGCAATCAGCACCTCATCAAAGTACACAACTATGCCCGCATGATTGCGGATGGTGAGCATGTCGATGCGCATACGCAGTTCGTACTAGAAGCTGCTGCCGTCTTGCACGACATCGGCATTCATGAAGCGGAGCGCGTACATCATTCCTCTGCCGGACAATATCAGCAGATAGAAGGTCCCGCTGTGGCGCGAAGCATTCTCAAGAATTTTCCGTTTGAACCGGCAGACATTGACCGCATTTGCTGGCTTATCGCTCATCACCATGTGTACAAGCCCATTGACGGCATCGATCATCAAATTTTACTGGAAGCGGATTTTCTGGTCAATGCCTTTGAAGAACCATATTCTCAGGAGCAAATTCGGCACTTTTATGAGACAATCGCCGCGACAAAGACCGGAAAGACCCTGCTGCGTATCCATTACTCCTCTTGACGGAACACACACAGCCAAATACACGGCTCGCTCGTATAGCTGACGCGATGGCGGCAATGTGCCGGAAGATAGGCAGTATCACCTGCATGTAATCGCTGTTTGCTGCCGTCTGCATAGGTCAGTTCACCGATTCCCTGCAAGACGCACACCCATTCATCTTCTGTCTGGTCATACCAGTCCGATGTCTGCCCATGGGAAATAATGCGCTCGATCCGCGTCTGCCCTGCCAGCAAAATGTCTGTCAGCTCTTGTTCCGGCAATTGTTCCGGTATGTCAAATAAATTCATAGTTTTCCCCCTAGAAAGGATGTATGTTATGTCTGAAGTTCAGAATAATACGTTTACTTGTCCGCAGTGCGGTGAAGATGGCCCGCTTCAGATGTGGACGAGCATCAATGTCGCGCATGACCCAGATGCCCGCCGCCGTATTGAAGATTTATCTGTTTTTGAATGGACGTGTCCCAACTGCAAAAAAACAGCTCTGGTGCTGCATCCCTGTCTGTACCATGACCCAGCCAATGAATTTATGGTATGGTTCGCGCCAGACGGTGAAATCGCAGATGACACCCGCGATTTCTCTCAGCTCAGCGATTATACGCTGCGCACCACCAAGACACCAAATGAATTCCGCGAAAAAATCAATGTATTGGAGCGGCATTTAGATGACCGTGCGTTGGAGCTGACCAAACTCATTTTGATTATGCAGCTCACTCGCGACAATGTCGATGTCGTTGATGTGGTCTTCCACAGCATTGATACCTCTGGCCGCTTCGTGTTTGTCCTGGTGCATCCGGACGGCGCGGAACAGTATCTGCGTCTGCCGCCGGAAACCTATCAGAAATTCGCCAATGATGTGCGCGATTATCTGTACACACCGGCACGCGGTTTCCAGACCATTGATTTAAATTGGGCAAAGGATTCCTTGGAACTGCTCAAAGATATGCATTAACGGGCACTGGCTCTCCCAAACGGGAGAGCCAATTTTTTATTTCTTGCTTTGTTTGCTTGTCACTTTCCAATACGCCGCGCCGCACTGAAGCAAGACAACGGCATAAAAGATCAGCAAAACGACCGTGCAGATAAAGGCAACCGTATGTCTTCTCTGTACCGCCAGTGTTCCCAACAGGCAGAAGAAAATTGCCAGCAGCGGGAGGACTTTTCCCTTCCAAACCCGCTTCATCATGTCGATGCATGTTGCGTAGCCAATTGGCTTCCTTCTCCCATTGCGGAATGGTAAAAAAACGGAGCTTTACGATTGTTTCTGCCATGTCTACACCCTCTTTCTGTTTTGCTCTGAGCATATCGCACGACGAGCATTTTGTCAACCGATTTAAACCAAAAAGGCGTTCCGCTTATGCGGAACGCCTCTCTTGTATCGTGTTGTTTTCGGTAATTGGGTGAGAATTACTCAGCAACCTTTACCCAAACACCGCCGTTGCGGCAGGACTCGGTTGCAGCAGCAGCCATCAGTACCGGACGCAG
>NZ_JBNMHC010000370.1:0-2091 GCF_050872565.1 Butyricicoccus sp.
GGAAGAGCGCACAGCTTTTCTAATACCTCGATCATACGCGCGTTACCTCCCCGTCAAACTCCTTCAAAAAGGCTGCCATCAAATCGCTGACCGCTTGGACATCACACAGTTTAATGGTCTCAATCGGTGTGTGCATATATTTGAGCGGAATCGACAGCAAGCCCATAGCAATGCCGCTGCGCACCACCTGCATGTCCCATGCATTGGTGCCTGTATTGCCTTCCATAACTTCGATCTGATAGGGAATCTCTTCCGCACGCGCTGTCTTTATCATGCGATTGGTCAGACCGCGGTGCAAATTCGGGCCCATTCCCACGAGCACACCGCCGCCAAATGTAAATGCTTCATCCGAACCGCTGTCCGGCGTCTTGGCATGGCTGACATCCACGGCGATGCCATAATCCGGTGCCACATGAAATGCTGCCGCCAGAGCGCCAAGTGAGTCGGTCTCCTCATGCACCGAACCACATACGACAAGATCTACCTGCAAATTAGCATCTTGCAGCTGTTTCATCGCCTCGACAATAGAAATAAAGCCCGCGCGGTCATCCAAGCACTTGCCGGTAATTTGACCGTCCGTCAGCTCATACGGCGGCTGTGCAAACACAATCGGCGTGCCAATCGGAATGACAGCTTTCGCATCCAGCAAGCCGGTATCAATGAGCATTTCCTGCATCGGCACGGCTTTATTCTGTTCTCCTGCCGCCAGCAAATGCGGCGGTGTACAGGAAATGACACCGTATCTCGGTGTTTCCGTTAAAATTGTCACTTCAGCGCCAAGCAGCATACGCGGGTCAATGCCGCCCACCTGCGTAAAGCGCAGGAATCCGCCATCGAGCACATCTGTGACCATAAAACCAATTTGATCGAGATGGGCATCGAGCAGGACAGTCTTTGCATTCGGCTTGCCGCAGCTCTTCCAGCCCAATACACTGCCGCAGGAATCAAATTCCACACGATCGCAGTACGGTGCCAGCAGCTCCGCCGCCTTCTGTGCAGCATGTCCTTCAAAGCCGGTCACGCCGTCTGCGCTGCACAGCTGTATCAGCATATCCTTCACAACGTTTTCCTCCTCGTAATTTTTTACCGTATTTATTATACGCCATCAAGACACCTTGCGTCAATCGAGAAGCCGATTGCAAAATTACTTCAAATATGATACACTGGCAAGCATGATTAGAAACAGTATTCAGTATCAGATCCCGCCGGAATTTGACGGGCGCACAGCAGATCGATTTCTGCGCGCACAGGGCTTCTCGCGGCATCTGCTCATCCAAACCAAATATCAAGAAAACGGACTTTTATTGGACGGGATCTCCATTCGCTCCAATCAAAAACTGCACGCAGGTCAAACCCTGCGTGCAGTGATTCCACATCTTGCGCCAAACGAAAATCTACTTCCCGTCTGTTTACCGCTTTCTATTGTCTATGAGGACAGTGACCTCATTGTTCTCAACAAGCCTGCTGGTATGCCCGTCCATCCGTCACAGGGGCATTACGATGATACGCTGTCCAATGCGCTTGCCTATTATTATCAGCAGCGCGGCGAACCATTTACTGCCCGTTCCGTCGGCAGACTGGATCGGGATACCTCCGGTGTCGTGCTATTCTCCCTAAACGAGCTGTCTGCCTGTATTTTGGCGGAGCAAATGCGTCATCGAGAGATTCATCGCGAATACCGTGCCATTTGCACCGGTGTTTTACCGGAGTCTGGTTGTATTCGTGCGCCAATTGCCCGCGCCCATGCCAGCACCATTGAGCGCATTGTCGACGAGACACGCGGCAAGCCTGCCGTCACGTACTTTGAGCGGCTGGCTGTACACAACGGGTTTTCTCTTGCCGCTGTCCGGCTGGAGACCGGAAAAACGCATCAAATCCGTGTCCACATGAAGCATATCGGCCATCCGCTGCCCGGTGATTTTTTATATCATCCAGATTATACCCATATCGCCCGGCAGGCGCTGCATTCCTATCAGCTGTCTTTCACCCATCCGATTACCAAACAACCCATGACATTTACTGCGCCGATCCCCGAGGATATGCAGGCGTTGTTGTCCTAGAGACCTGTAACCACAGGTCTCTTTTTTATAC
>NZ_JBNMHC010000371.1:0-2089 GCF_050872565.1 Butyricicoccus sp.
CAAGAGTATTTATCCGTACTTTGATGAAAATCGCTATCGCAGTCTGATGAGCAATTTTGGACTGGATGAAAAGAGCAAGCTGCGCACGTTCTCCAAGGGCATGAAAAAGCAGGTGTCCGTGATTTGTGCGGCGTCGTCCGGTGCAGACTATCTGTTTTGCGATGAGACCTTTGACGGCTTAGATCCGGTGGCGCGGCAGGCGGTAAAGGCGATTTTCGCCGGAGATGTGGCAGAATTCAGTGCAACACCGGTTATTGCTTCCCATAATCTGCGGGAATTGGAAGATTTTTGCGACTGCATCGGTCTGCTGCACCGCGGCGGTATTTTGTTCTCCCGTGATTTGGATGATATGAAGCTGAGCATTCAAAAGGTGCAGTTTATTCCGGATTTGACGCCGGAAGAGCAGATGCTCGAAGGCTTAGAGGTTCTGGGCAGACAGAACAGTGGCCGGATGGTGACGGCGACGATTCGCGGCAGCCGAGAGGACATCGAAGCCGCCATTCGGCGCGGAGAACCGCTCTATTATGAGCTGCTTCCCCTGTCGCTGGAAGAAATCTTTTTGGCAGAAACGGAGGTACAGGGCTATGACGCGAAAAAACTCATCCTGTAAACTGAAACTGCGCACCTTGGTGCTTCAGTGCAGCGTGCGGCAGGCACCACTATATGCGATTGCCTTTTTGGCGATGCTGGTGTTCCAGCCGGTGTATATGCTGCTGGATATTCGCTCGCGCACGCGCTTCGCGGATATGAGCGATCCGTACGTATACAGCAGTGTGGTCGAAGATTTGCATGATGCGCTGATTGTCAATTTCCCGACGGCGGGCTTGCTCATTATCTTGGCGTTGATTGCAGGCATCAGTGCGTTTCGATATTTGCATGTAAAAAATCAGACGGATTTCTTTCATGCGCTGCCGATTCGGCGCGGACAGCTGTTTGCTTCGCATGTGCTGACGGGTATTTTGGCGGTGCTTCCGGCGTATATCATCGGCGTCTTGCTGTCGTGTGCGGTCATTGCGGCGCATGGATACGGAGAGATTCTCTCGGCACCGGAGATTCTGTTCAGCCTTCTTTTGCACAGCACAGGATTTTTGCTCGTGTATGCGGTTTCTGTGCTGGCTGCGATTGTGTGCGGCAATACGCTGGTGTCGCTTCTGCTGTGTGCATGGTTCCAGTTTGGTCTTTTGGTAGGCTGGGCAGGCGTGGACTCTCTGCTGTATATTTTGATGCCAGCCAGAACGCAGGGAGCAGTAGTTTCTCTGCATGTCTCTCCGATGATAGAGGCCTTTCAGCTGGTGGGAGGGCTGGCAGGTGATACGATTTCTTCTATACAGCTGGGAAAAGAAACGGCGAGCGGCTTGGTTGCTGTGATTGTGATTCTGGCTTTGGCATATTTCCTCAATCATATTCGTGCGAGCGAAAATACCGGCATGTCCATCGCGTTTCCGGCGTTACAGCTGCCGTTTAAGCTGTACATGGTATCCGTTGTCGGCATCTTTGGTGGTCTCGTTTTTGAAAATATGACCAGCAGCTGGGGAATGCTGTTTGTCGGTATGGCAATCGGCGTCTTTCTGACGGCGTGTGTCGTGGAAATTGTCTATGATATGGATTTCCACAGCTTGTTTCATCATTGGAAGGGCACACTGGTATATGCAGCTGTTGTGGTTGTTGCTGTGGGCTTTGTCTCGCTGGATGTCATCGGATGGAACAGCAAGCTGCCGGATCGCTCGGAAATTGTCTCCGCACAGCTGATTTCCGACTATCCGGTCTGGGGAGGCACCAATGAAACATGGAATAAAACATGGGATTATGCCGATTTTGACCACAGCATTATGAGCAGTGTGCGTGAAGGTCCGGGAAATTATGGTACGATGTATATGGATGAAGATCCGGATACGTTACTGGATATTGCAGAGGTACAGCCATTACGAGAGTCCAGCAATATCGACCGGATTTATGCTTCCGCACAGCTCGGCGCAGAGGCAATGAAACATGGACGCAGCCAGATTGCCAGCAAGCGCAACGAAGTGGCAAATAACGGAGATAATGCCTATGAAACGTATTTGGTTCGTTTTCAGCTGGCAAACGGCAA
>NZ_JBNMHC010000372.1:0-2085 GCF_050872565.1 Butyricicoccus sp.
AAGAAAACAACAAAGTTTTTTAGAAAGTGGTGTCTCCGATGGGCAGATAACAAACTGTTCCAATCCAATCGGAATGTCTACTCCGATGGAAAACAAACGATTTCCTATTCCTTAGAAAGTAGTGAATCCAATGGGTTAGTTCCACATGTTCTCGTTCACGGCAACGATGTTCGGTAAGCAAAACTGCTGAAAAAAACATCTTCCTTTCCAACCGACTGACAAAAACGCCATGAGAAAGAGGTGAGTCCAATGGCAGTAGATGAACAGTTTTTGGAGCAGCAGGACTCGCAGCAGACTGGTTGAGTGCTCGTTCTCCCAGCCTCCGGCGTATTGCCTTCCAGAAGCAGCAATCCCACACAGAGCTTACGTTTCTATCTCTATGAAAATCCCATGTGAGCGCAGAAAACCATCAGAACGATGCGAGCATATCAATTTATTCCTTGTATCTTCTGTTTCTTCGTAAAATCTTCAGATTATCGCATGAGAGCAATTTTCGTTTTGATTGATCTGATTCTGTATCATGTATCCCATATCCCGTTGGGTGCCTGTGTTGCAATCGCAAAAGCAGGGTATCCCCCTTCCGGATTTTCTCTTGATTCCTTTCACTTGTCCAAAAGGCAAACCGGGTTAACGCACGGACCGCAGTTCCGGAATTCTTTTGACCCTTGTGTCGCAAACGCAAATGAACCGCGAATCTCTTCTTTTTACATGATCCACTTTTAGCTTTGTAGGAGGATACATCAGTATTCTGATACGAGATATTTTTCCAGATATACCGGCGGAAAGGTATCAAAAGATATTTCATCCATTTGAAATGATTGTTTCGATCAGATTGACTTTTGTTATTCTGCTGTGATCCTGTGTTCCATATGAATCACCAGATGATTTTTACATAAAGAAGATATATTTCGTAAGAGTTACGGCTTCGTATTGACGGAGCCGTTGTTTTTTGCCCAAAAACAGATCTTTCGTATTTTTTCAAAATAGACAGTATGCTCTCTGGTGGAAATCTGGTATAATAATAGTACTGAAATGCTTCTCAGCAAAGGAGGCTATTTTATGAAAGCAAAAACGAAAACATCTGTTTTGCGCGATTTGATTCTTCAGTCCACGCAAACCGTGTGCACACCGGATGAAATCATCCGTGCACTGAATAAAAGCGGCACACACGCCAAGCACGCGGAAATCGTTCGTGTGCTTGCCCAGCTCGTAGACGAGGGCTATCTGATGCGTGCCCGCAGCAATCGGTACGGCAGACCGGAAGCCTTCGGCTGTGCTGCCGGTACATTTTGCGCCACTGGACGCGGTTATGCGTTTGTCCGGCCGGAAAATGGAGACGGACCGGATATTTTTATCCCGCCGCACAAGGATTTACATGCTTGGCACGGCGACCGCGTCCTCATCCGCATTCGTCAGGAACAGCCGCCGCGCAGACGCGGCAAACAGGGCAAGCCTGCACAAAAAACACGGCAGGAAGGCGAAGTGCTTCGCATCCTCAATGAGACCCGCGATGAAATCACCGGCCGCATTGTCATGCGCGGAAAAATGACCGTCTTTCATGATGACAGCGGCAAGCTGCCGGAAATCGTTGTCAGCAAAAAGCATCTGATGGATGCGCATCCCGGCGACCGTGTCGCACTGAAGGTTTTGTTCCGCGGCAACGAAAAATATCTCCCCCAGGGCACCGTCATGAAAATTTTCGGCTCTGGTCTGACTGTGAAATCCTCCGCCGATGCGATTCTGTACGAGCATGATATTTCTGTCCCGTTCCCGCAGGATGTATTGGACGAAACCAATGCGCTGCCGATATTCGTTCGTGAAGAGGATTGGGCTGGCCGTTTGGATTTGCGCAGTAAAATGCTGTTTACCATTGACGGCGATACCGCCAAGGACTTTGACGATGCCGTTTCTCTCGAAACGCTCCCCAACGGACATTACCGTCTTGGCGTACACATTGCCGATGTCTCGTATTACGTCAAGCCCGGCTCTCCGCTGGATCAAGAGGCATACAAGCGCGGCACCTCGGTATATTATGCCGACCAGGTTGTGCCGATGCTGCCGCTGCCGCTTTCTAACGGCATCTGC
>NZ_JBNMHC010000373.1:0-2084 GCF_050872565.1 Butyricicoccus sp.
ACGCAGCCGTATCTAAGCCCTGTTCGACAAACGCCTGCAACAGCGCACAGGTGATTGTCGTCTTTCCGCAGCCGCTTCCTGTGCCGCCGATGACCAACCGCGGCGCGCGAACGCTCATAGATTGCCTCCTATCAGATAGACTGGATTCTGCGCCGTCATCATGTGATAGCGCGCGACTTTTTTCGCCCGCGAAACATTGACACAAGAGATTTCTACCGCAAAGCCGTTGTGCTCCAGCGCTTCTATCGCCTCATGCAGACTTTCCAGCGCAATCGCGGTAATTAAAACGCGAATCTTGGGATTTTTTTGTTTTAGTGCACGGACAATCTCCGCCATATTACCGCGGCTTCCGCCGATAAAGGCGCAGTCCGGCGTTGGCAGCTGCTCCAAACCGTCCGGTGCCATCGCCTGTACAATCTGCGTATTATAGCAGCCTGTATGCACGCGATTGCGGTGCAGCAGATCAATCGCTTCTGACTTGCATTCCACAGCATACACCATGCCGCGCGTGGCGTGCCGCGCCAGCTCCATGGTGACAGAGCCGGTTCCCGCGCCAATATCATACACGACCTCGTCCGGCTTGACGGACAGCAGGCTGCTGGCCAGCCATCGCACCTCCTGTTTGGTCATCGGCACTTCTCCGCGCACAAAATCGTCATCGCGCAGCGCGTGACTGCTGTCCGTTGGCTGCTTGTTTTGCGTCATCATGACACACAAGTCTCCAAACTGCTCGCGCGCCAGCTGTTCCGGCGTGCCGGAAACCAGCCGTTCGGTATCTGCGCCGAGATTTTCTGCTACAGACACGGTGAGATGCGTCAGTCCCGCCTCAACAAGCCGCTGACACAGGACGTGGACTTTGTTTTCGCCGCCCGTCAGCATAATGACTTTGTGATGATAGCTGACCGGCGCCAGCAGAGCGCCGGAGCGGCCGTGCAGGCTGAGCAGGACGGCATCATCATACGACGTGTGAAACCGCGCGCAAAACAGCTGGATGCTGCTGATGCCCGGTACAAGTTCTACCGTGCCGCTGCCGCGCAATTTTTCTGTCAGTGACTTCGCCGCGCTGTAAAAGCCGGTATCGCCGCTGAGCAAAATAGCAATGTTTCCTGTGCTCTCCTGTGCCAGCTGTGCCAGCCGAGAAAATGCCAGCGTTTGTATCTCTGCACGGACATCTGCCAGACCATCCGCCAATCTGCCGGTGGACAGCACAACATCCGCATTTTGTATGGTCTGCCGCGCCTGCTCCGTGAGCATTTGCTCTGTGCCCATACCGGCACCAATCAAGAAATACGTATTCATGCGTTTGCCATGGCAGCCAGCGTCTTTTCTGCGGCAGCTACCGTTGCATCCAGATCCGCCTGCGTGTGTGCATTGCCGACAAACATGGCCTCAAACTGTGCCGGAGCTAAATAAATCTTCTGTGCCAGCATATGGCGGAAATACTCCGCATATCGCGACACATCGCTGGATTTTGCACCGGCGAAATTGGTCACCGGCTGTTCTGTAAAGAACACGCTGAGCAGCGAACCGATCTGATTGACCGTGGTTCCCACATGATACGTTTCTTCCAGCTTGCGCAGCTGGTTGGCCAGCCAAGCCGTATTTTTTTCAATCTTCGTATAGACTTCCGGATGCTCATTGAGATAGGTCAGCTGCGTAATGCCCGCTGCCATTGCCACCGGATTGCCGGACAGGGTGCCCGCCTGATAAATTGGTCCGGTCGGCGCAACCTGTTCCATCAGCTCGCGGCTTCCCGCAAAGGCACCGACCGGCATACCGCCGCCGATAATCTTGCCAAAGGTCACAAGATCTGCCTTGACGCCAAAGTATTCCTGTGCGCCGCCGCGCGCCAGACGGAAACCGGTGATGACTTCATCAAAAATCAGCAGGGCATGATATTCGTCACACAGTGCCCGCAAGCCCTGCAAAAAGCCCTCTGCGGGCGGTACAACGCCCATATTGGCAGCTACTGGTTCTACAATGACTGCCGCTACTTGTTCCTTGTTGGCTTGGAGCAGACGCTCTACGCTGTCCAAATCATTGTATGTCGCCGTCAGCGTGTCCCCTGCCACTGCCGCAGGAAC
>NZ_JBNMHC010000374.1:0-2083 GCF_050872565.1 Butyricicoccus sp.
TACATCCTTGGCGATACGATCTCTGCGGATATAATTGGTATCCTGAGAGAACTTGTAAAACCAATCAGTCGCCTTCTGCGGATCCTGTTTATATAAAGAGAAGAAAATTTGCTGAATCTGACTCGGCATAGGAACTAAGGCACCCATCAGCTCTGTATCAAATAAATCTCGATACACAATGCTGTTTTGCTTGAGCGCACCTGTTTCCAATGCACAGTCACATAAATCGTTTAATATATCTGCTAAGCTGCCGCTGGTTTCCTGTTCCGGTTCTGTGTAGGTATCTGTGTGCAGAACGGCAAGCAGCCGATTGATTGCCCACACGCGGTCTGCCTTGTCGATCAATCCGGTGTGTTCCGCATAATCGACCAGCGCTTTGATGCTTTCATTTAACATATCCCAATGCCTCACTTTGCAAATCCGTGCGGATGGTTTTTGTGCCAATTCCAAGCTGTTGCAATGATTTCTTCCAGATCTGCATGTTCCGGATGCCAGCCGAGAATGGTTTTTGCTTTTTCGCTGGATGCGATAAGCTGTGCCGGGTCACCGGCACGGCGCGGTGTAATCTTTGCCGGAATCGGGTGACCGGTAACCTTGCGTGCGGTATCAATGACTTCCTTGACGGTAAATCCAACACCGTTGCCAAGATTGAAGATGTTGCTCTCGCCGCCGTCCATTAAGTAATCCATGGCAAGAATATGCGCCTGTGCCAAATCCGTCACGTGGATGTAATCTCGAATGCACGTACCGTCCTTGGTGTCATAATCATCACCGAAGATAGAAATGTATTCGCGCTGTCCGTTCGGGACCTGTAAGATCAGCGGAATCAAATGCGATTCCGGATTGTGTGCTTCACCGATCTTGCCGGAAACGTGTGCACCGCAGGCGTTAAAATAACGCAGCGATACAAAGCGCAGTCCATGTGCCTTTCCGACCCATTTGAACATTTTTTCCATGCTCAGCTTGGTTTCGCCATAGCAGTTAGTCGGTTCGGTTTTGTCTGTTTCCAGAATCGGTACGCGTTCCGGTTCGCCATATGTTGCGGCAGTCGAAGAAAAGACGATTTTATCAATACCATGTGCTACCATAGATTCCAGCAGAACCTTTGTGCCGCACAGATTGTTGTCATAATATTTGAGCGGATTGGTCATCGATTCTCCGACAAGAGAATTAGCTGCGAAGTGAATGACGCCGTCAATCTGTTCCGATTCAAAGACAGAATCTACAAATGCTCTGTCTCGAATATCGCCCTGATATAATTTTGCCTTCGGGTGTACTGCTTCGATGTGACCGGTCTCCAAGTTGTCTGCGATGACAACATCACGTCCGGCATCAATGAGTTCATATACGGTATGCGAGCCGATATAACCCGCGCCGCCAAGTACCAAAATAGCCATACATTTTTCCTCCTTTAGGACAGTAATACCACACCGCCAGCCGGTCGAATGGTCAGCACATGACATGTATCTTTTCCGAGTACCGATTCCATCGTCGTCTTAAAATATGCCAGCATGTCATTGGGGACAAATGCTTGAATCGTACCGGCAAAGCCGCCGCCGTGCACGCGAACCGCACCGCGTCCATCCAAAATATTCTCTGCCAATGCCAGAGCAACCGACATTTCCTGTTTTTCCGGATTGACACCGGCGTATACATTTTGCAGATACATGGCAGAGGATCTGCCGGAAGCAATCACCAATTGACGGAATTTTTCAAAGTTGCCTTTTTCCAGTGCCTCTTTTTCCGCAACCGCGCGGCGATTTTCTGCGAAGAAGTGCATCGCACGCAAAACAGCGCGGTCTCCGCACTGGCGGCGCAGAGAAGGAATCGCTTTCAAAAATTCCGCTTCGTCTACTTCCCGCAATACGGTTTTTCCAAATGCTGCGGCAATTTCTCCCATCTCACGAGGAATGGCGGCATAATCTCCGGTCAGCTCAGCATGATCTCCGCCAGTATCGACGATACACAGGGAATGCTCGCTCGCGTGCATATCATAGGTAATCTTGCGCACAGTCGGTTCCTTTTGATTGGCAAAATCAATGGCGACAATGCCGCCGACAGACGATGCCATCTGATCCATCAA
>NZ_JBNMHC010000375.1:0-2073 GCF_050872565.1 Butyricicoccus sp.
GATTCTCATTCTGCGCCGGAAATTCCAGCCGATTCAGCTGCTTCAGATTCCGCTGTCTTTCCTGTTTGGTTATTTTACAGATTTCGGTATGTGGGCGTTCTCTTGGGCTTCTCCGGAGCTGTATCCGCTGCGTCTGGTCAATATCTGCTGCGGCACAATCATTCTGGGTTTTGGCATTTCCTTCTGCGTCATTGCCAACACGGTCATGAATTCCGGTGAGGCATTTGTCAAAGCCATTTCCGACACCACACGCAAGGATTTCGGCACACTGAAAATCTGTTTTGATGTCAGCTGCGTATGTATCGCACTGGTTCTGTCTCTGGTTTTCTTTGACTTTACCATTCAGGGCACCCGTGAGGGCACGCTGATTGCCGCTCTGTGCACCGGTATTGTCATCAAGTTCTTCACCCCGCGTCTGCGTCAGCCGCTGGAACGCTTCATCGGCTGCCATCACGCCCGCCAAGAGGAATTTTCTGCATGATTATTGATTTTCACACGCATACCTTTCCCGCGAAAATCGCCGCTTCTGTCATCGCCCAGCTGCAAAGCAAATCGCGTTCGATGGCATTTACCGATGCGACCAATGACGGCTTGCGCCGCTCGATGGACAACGCCGGTATCGACCTGTCGATTTTGCTGCCGGTTATGACCAATACACATCAGGTCTCCAAGCTCAACGAGCTTGCCGCCCGCACCAACGAGCATTGGGAAGAAACCGGTCTGCTGTCATTCGGCGGTATGCATCCGGAGTTCACCAATTACAAAGAGGAGCTTCGCCATGTCGCAGACATGGGCATCAAGGGCATCAAGCTGCATCCGGCATACCAAGGCTATGACTTTGACGACATTCGCTATCTGCGCATCATCGACAAGGCGACAGAACTGGGGCTTATTGTTCTGACGCACGCCGGTATCGACATCGGCATTCCGGAACACAACTACTGCTCGACGCTGCACATCCGCCACGTCATGCAGGAAGTCGCGCCGGATAAGCTGGTTCTCGCGCACATGGGCGGCTGGCAGGGCTGGCGCGATGTCGCGAACAATCTTGCCGGTCTGCCGCTGTATTTCGACACGGCATTTACGATGGGTGATATTCTTCCGGCACCGCACACCACGCGCACAGAGGAAGAATCGCACAACATGAACAAGCAGCAGTTCGCCTTTCTCGCGCACACGCTGGGCACCGACCGTCTGCTGTTTGCCACGGACTGCCCGTGGAGCAGCCAATCGGAATCGCTGCAATTTATTCGTGACTGTGAGTTTACCCAGCAGGAGCTGGCAGATATTTTGGGAAACAACGCCCAAAAGCTGTTAAAACTATAACATTAGATACGAAAAACCCCGTCTTTCTCGCGAAAGACGGGGTTTTATTATGTAAGAATATCAGCTCTTGAACAGATTTCTCTTATCAATGATGCGTACTGCCTTGCCCTCGCTGCGAGCGATTGCCTTCGGCGGCAGCAGCTTGACATCTACCTTGATGCCGAGCATTGCCTTGAGTGCAGCAACCAGCTTCTTTTCGCGCTCTGCATCGGAAATCTTCAGGTCATTGAACATTTCCAGAGACATCTCGACATTGACCTCAATCGTATCGCTGTTGTTGACGCGATCGACAATCAGTTCATAGTTTGCCGGATAGCCTTCGTTGAGCAGAACCGTCTCGATCTGGGACGGGAATACATTGACGCCCTTGACAACCATCATGTCATCGCTGCGGCCGAGCGGCTTAGACATACGGATATGGGTGCGTCCGCACGAGCACTTCTTGCGCGATAGAATGCAAATATCACGGGTACGATAACGAATGAGCGGGAATGCTTCCTTGGTCAAGCAGGTGAATACCAATTCGCCGCGCTCGCCTTCCGGCAGCACCTCGCCAGTATTCGGGTCAATGACCTCCGCAATGAAGTGGTCTTCATTGACATGCATACCGTTCTGCTCCTCACACTCAAAGGAAACGCCCGGACCGGAAATCTCTGTCAGACCATAAATATCGTATGCCTTGATGCCGAGACTCTCCTCAATGCTGTGGCGCATCTCTTCCGTCCACGCCTCTGCACCGAAAATACC
>NZ_JBNMHC010000376.1:0-2063 GCF_050872565.1 Butyricicoccus sp.
ATGCATCATTAGAAGACAATCCATGCATAAAAAAGCGACCGCAGCAAAAAGCCACAGTCGCCTATCATGTTTTCAGGTATTACAGCAGAGAATCATACAATTCCTCATAGATCTTCGCGGAAGCGGTCCACGAATAATCCTCCGTCATGCCGCGCTCGACAATCGCCTTCCATGCGTCCGGCTCATCATAGAATACCTGTTCTGCATAGAAGATAGTATTGAGCATCTCATCCGCATTGTAATTGGCAAACGAGAAGCCGGTACCGGTCTGTTCAAAGCGGTTGTACGGCTGTACGGTATCGCGCAGACCGCCGGTCTCACGCACAATCGGAACGGTACCATAGCGCAGAGAAATCAGCTGGGTCAGACCGCACGGCTCAAACCGCGACGGCATCAGCATCGCATCTGCTGCCGCATACACGCGATGTGCACGGGTCTCATTGAACAGAATGTTCGCAGATACTTGTCCCTTTCGTGTCCATTCATAATAACGGAACAGATTCTCATAGCGCGGATCACCCGTGCCGATGATAACCAGCTGTACCCGTGAGGTCAGCAGGCGTTCCATGACCCACTCAACCAGATCCAGACCCTTCTGGTCGGTCAGACGGGTAATCATGGCGATCATCATGACATCCGGATCCTCCGGCATACCCAGCTCGCGCTGAATTGCCAGTTTACATGCCTTCTTGCCTTCTTCAAAGGTCTTGGCATCGTAGTTCTCGGCAATCATCTTATCGGTTGCCGGATCATACAAGTCATAATCAATGCCGTTGACAATGCCCCACAGCGAATCCGAGCGGGCATTGAGCAGACCATCCAGTCCCTCACCATAGTACGGCATACGAATCTCATTCGCATAGGTATTGCTGACCGTGGTAATGCGGTCTGCATAGACCAAGCCGCCCTTGAGCATATTCGCATCTCGATGGAATTCCATGCGTCCCAGCGTGAACACATGTCCCGGCAGGCCGGTAAAGCGGCGCATGGTCTGAATATCCCAAACGCCTTGGAACTTCAGGTTATGCACGGTCATAATCGTGCGGATGCCGCGGAAGAACGGATTGTCCTGGAACATTTCATGCAGGAACACCGGAATCAAGGCGGTCTGCCAATCGTGGCAGTGAATAATATCCGGACGGAAACCAATCACCGGCAGCATAGAGAGCACCGCCTTGGAGAAAAAGCTGAACTTCTGAATATCCCACAGAATATCGCTGTACAGCCGCTCGCCTTGGAAGAAATGCTCGTTGTCGATGTAATAATAGCGAATGCCATCAAATTCGCAGGTCATAATGCCGACATAGAAGTTGCCCAATTCGCCCAGATCCATATAGAAGCTGTCGAAATAGGAGAATCTGCTGCGGTATTTTTGCGGAATGCTGGTGTAGTCCGGAATGACAACGCGGACATCATACTTGTCTTTATCCAATGATTTCGGAAGTGCTCCGACAACATCAGCTAAGCCGCCCGTTTTGACAAACGGCACGCACTCCGATGCTGCAAACAATATATTTTTCATTATTGATTCCCTCCATCCTGATGAATCAAACCGTTTCTCTCTGTACGCTCTTTCCCTCCATATAGCTGCGAACACATCACAGTTACCGTATCGCACTACTTTATATCTTATATTATAAGATATTTATTTGGCACTGTCAACGGATGTTCGTGGGCATATCGCTATGTTTTTGTGCATGTTTTCGTCATTTTTTACCATTTTAGCGCACACACCGTCGATTTCTGTGCAGGCTTACGGGTTTATCTGACGATATTATCCCTCTGCGGAGCTGTCCGACTGTCCATACGAAAATCCGACATCGCCGCTGCCAGAGCCGGTATCTGCCGCACCGCCGCCATTGAGCGACATGACGCAGGCACCAACGGCCAGTGCAAACAACAAAATGACGATGATGACAACGACAACAATGCCGCGGCCGCTGATAATCTGCTCCGGACCGTCATCCTCCATATCCTCTTCCAGTTCTGCTTCGCGCTTAATGCGATTGCGCCGCATCGGTTCCTGTGTCTCTTCTGTGGCAACAAAATCCGTCGGAATAGGA
>NZ_JBNMHC010000377.1:0-2049 GCF_050872565.1 Butyricicoccus sp.
ACAGAGACCCTCTTTGTTCTATGCTTTGTTATTCCTGAATCGAGCCGTCACTCAATCGCTTGAAGTAACTACGTGTCTCAGCTGCAACCACACCGCTCAGTGCCAAAATTGCCACCAAGTTCGGCAGTGCCATCAATGCGTTAAAGATGTCCGCAATGGTCCAAACAGCGGATACTGTGAGGAACGGGCCGATAAAGACAGCCAAAATGTACAGCCAGCGATATACTTTCATGGTCAGCTCGTGCTTGCCGGTCAGATACTCCAAGCAGCGCTCCGAGTAATAATCCCAGCCGAGAATCGTTGTAAACGCAAAGAAAATCAAGCACAGCATCAAAATGCCCTCGCAGACCTTTGCACTAAACGGCAGACCTGCCTGGAACGCATAAGCGGTAACAGCCACGCCTTCCAGTCCCTGTGTATATGCACCGGTCAGGACAATGGAGAAGCCCGTCATGGTACAAATAACAATCGTATCAATAAATGTACCTGTCATCGAAACCAAGCCCTGACGAACCGGTTCGTTGGTCTGTGCAGCAGCTGCTGCAATCGGAGCACTGCCAAGACCAGCCTCATTCGAGAAAATGCCGCGGGCAATACCCTTCTGCATGGCGATAATGATAGCACCCAGTGCACCGCCAGCTGCGGCACGTACACCAAAGGCGCTCTGCATAATCAGCACAAAAGCTGCCGGAATCTTTGTGACATTCATTACCAGCAGCAGTACGCAAAATGCCACGTAAATACACGCCATAAACGGTACAATGATCTGCGATACACTCGCGATACGCTGAATGCCGCCGATGATAACCAGCGCTACGCACGCTGTAACGACAATTGCCGCAATCAGAACTGTATAGGAATACTCGGTTCCAAACAGAGTAAATGTCCATGTGTTTTCGCTGTCAAAGAAGTTATTGACAGCAGATGCAATACCATTGACCTGTGTAATGGTACCGATACCCAAAATACCAACGCCAACGCCAAAGAAAGCAAACAGCTTTGCCAGCCACTTCCATTTCTTGCCCATGCCGTTTTCGATGTAATAGAATGGGCCGCCAAGAGCATGACCGGTTTCATCCAGTACGCGATACTTGATTGCCAGTACGCCCTCTGCAAACTTGGTTGCCATACCAAACAGGGCTGCCATCCACATCCAGAACAGCGCGCCCGGTCCGCCGGCAACAATTGCCGTGGCAACACCAACGATATTGCCTGTGCCGATGGTCGCAGACAATGCGGTACACAGTGCGCCAAACGATGTTACTTCGCCTTCGCCGCCTTCTTCATTGCACACCATGTACTTGAGTGCTTTCGGCAGTTTGCGAATCTGTAAGACGCGCAGGCGGATGGTCAAATAAATACCAACTGCCAAAATCAGGACGATCAGTGGGACACCCCACACCCATCCGTCAATCATTTCTAAAAATTGAGTAAACTGTTCCACGTTCATTTCTCCTTTCGTCGTGCATCAAGTGGTTGGCATACCCGCTCTTCTGCCCTGCACCAAATAAAAATGCAAACAAAAAAGAGTTGATATTTCTACCAACCCTCTAAAGAGAATACATAGTTCCATCTGTCCTTTTGCCTGAGAGATTAGTACAAATCTGTACCGTACACCTTCGGCGCTCGTTCTGTGAGACTCTCCAGAGTTTATCAATTTTTAAGTACAAACATCAATATAGCACAACTGCTGTATAAATGCAACCCTGAAGAAGGAAAATGTAATTTTTTTGTGTATTTTGTTGTTTTTCCGTATTATTTTCGGAGACGTCTTTTTTTGACGAGTGAAACCACTGCACACACGGCAATAATGGCAAATGCCATATAGACAACGCGCTGGGCAGCTGCCTGCGGCGTCTGGTTTCCTGCCATAATATCATCCGGAGACAGCGTCAGTGTGTATTCGACTTCATGCGGCACACTCATCGCTGTTGTATCCGCAATGACTGTCATAGGCTGGGTAAAGCTCGTGACCGGAATTTCAAATGTCGAATATCCCTCTTCATTGACGCGCTCATACCGAACGCCGCCGGAGATCATATAATCATA
>NZ_JBNMHC010000378.1:0-2046 GCF_050872565.1 Butyricicoccus sp.
CGGAAAGATACCCGGCACCATCAGCAGCCAGCTAGTACAGAAAATCCGCAAGGACGGTTCGTTTTTTGCATCCGGCAATGCGAGCGGTCTGTTTTCCGAAAATTATTTTATCGCCGGTACGACCTGTAAGGATTCCTCCGGCAATATCGCGGCGCTGGTCATTGCGGCATCTCCGGCGACATCGACCACGGATTTGATGCGCAATATCATGAAGAGCTATTTTCTCATTGTCTGCGTCACGCTGGTGCTGACGATGATTATCAGCTGGTTCCTGTCCGATATGCTCACGCGTCCGCTCAAGGGCTTGGTCTCTGCGGCGAAGAAATTCGGACACGGCGAATTTGATGTGCGCGTATCCGAAAACAACAACTGCGATGAAATCGACGAGCTGGCAGTCAGCTTCAATAATATGGCAACGTCCTTGCAGCAGCAGGAAGAACTCAGCCGCGGTTTTGTGGCGAATGTGTCGCATGAGCTGAAAACACCGATGACATCTATTCGCGGTTTTGTCGATGGCATGTTGGACGGCACGATTCCGCCGGAAAAGCACAATCAGTACTTAAAGATTATCTCTGAAGAAGTGGGACGACTGTCCCGTCTGGTCATGCGTATGTTGGATGCCGCAAAAATTCAGGCGGGTGAGCTGATTATCACACCGGCACCGTTTGACCTGATTGAAATGGTGGCGCGTGTCCTCATCAGCTTTGAAAATCAGATCAATGATAAGCATCTCGATATGGATGTAGAGATGGCGGATTCGCTGATTGTATACGGCGACGGCGATCATATTTACCGCGTGATTTATAATTTGGTAGACAATGCGGTAAAATTTGTCAACGAAGGCGGCAAGCTGACCATTCGCGCGGAGCAGGTAGGCACGATGAGCCAGTTCCTCATCCGCAATACTGGTTCAGAGATTCCGCAGGAAGATCTGCCGCATGTATTTGAGCGATTCTACAAGGTAGACCGCAGCCGCAGCCGCGATAAGACCGGCGCAGGTCTGGGGCTGTATCTGGTAAAATCCATCGTCAATATGCATGGCGGTGATATTTCTGTCCGCTCGTCCGGCGGAGAGACAGAATTTATGTTCACGATGCCAATGGCAGAGAAAAAGCCAATGGCGGAAATCAAGGACAGAGTCAATAAAAAATCAGAACTGTAAGATCAAGCGTCAGAATCGGAGCGATCCGGTTCTGGCGTTTTTTCACACGCTTCACACAAAATCACAGAAAAAACACAGAAAAACCGACGTCTGACAGAAGTATTCACGCAAAATATTTGCAAATATGTAGATTCACAGAAAATTAACATTGCAAACAAGGAATCATCATATTATAGGCGTACAATGAAGCACATAAAAGAAAGAACAGTACGACCTGATACTTGAAGGAGGATATAGGTATGGACGAGTTCCGCAACAATCATGAAAACGAGGCATCGGAACAGACGACACCGTTCCAGACGCCGGTACGCGGCGCAGAGGAGCAAAAGGGTGCAGGCTATCAGAACGCCGGTGCAGCATATACGCATACAGACAATACTTCTGCCAATACCGGTTTTTCAGATATGGGAAACGGCGGCAGCACGCCGCCACCACCGCACGACAATGCCTATGAGCAGTGGAGCGGCGGAAAAAAGCCGGGCGGCAATGGCCCGAAAAAGCCGAAGGGACCCAAAAAGAAGTTCCCGTGGAAGCCGGTAGTTGCTGTCGTTGTGGTCGGCGCACTCGCATTTGGCGGCGGCTGGGCAGCAAACGGACATATTTCTCTGCCGACGCTGAGCAGCTCTTCCAGCAGTAATGCGGATACCGGAAGCGGAACCTCTTCCAACACAACCAAGGTACAGCTGAGCAGCACCAGCGAGGATATGGCGAGCTATTCAGAGGTCTATCAGAAAGTCTCGCCGTCTATTGTAGCGATTGTCGTAGACTCTGTACAGCAGGGTACCGAGTCCTCCGGCTCCGGTGTTATCATGAGCGAGGACGGCTATATTATTACCAACAACCACGTTGTTGAGGGCGGCGATATGTATAAAGTCGTTCTGAGC
>NZ_JBNMHC010000379.1:0-2039 GCF_050872565.1 Butyricicoccus sp.
ATCTCCGCCAGTATCGACGATACACAGGGAATGCTCGCTCGCGTGCATATCATAGGTAATCTTGCGCACAGTCGGTTCCTTTTGATTGGCAAAATCAATGGCGACAATGCCGCCGACAGACGATGCCATCTGATCCATCAAGCCGCATGGTTTTCCAAAATAGATATTCTCTGCATACTGCCCGATTTTTGCAATATCAACAGCTGTCAGCTTATCTTCGCAGAAAAAGCGATTCATGATGACGCCAATCATCGTTTCATATGCCGCAGAAGAAGATAATCCCGAACCGCTCAGTACATTGCTGGTCATATAGGCATCAAAGCCCTTGATTTCATGACCAAGTTTGTGAGCTGCCGCTGCCACGCCGCGAATAAGAGCAGCCGTTTTGTTGGTTTCTTCCGGATGCGGCGTCAGATCTGTCAAATCAATGGTATCCATCGGATAGCCTTCCGACTGAATGCGCACAATCATGCTGTCATTCGGTGCAGCACAGGCAACAATGTCCAGATTGACGCTCGCCGCCAGCACATTGCCGTGCTGATGGTCGGTATGATTGCCGCCCAGTTCGGTTCTGCCCGGTGCGCTGAACAATGCAATGGCATCGGTTCTGCCAAATTCTGTCCGAAAACTGGTCAGCACGTGCAGCAATCTGTTTCGGTATTGGACAAGAGCATCACTTCCCTTGCTGCATCCATAGACCTGACAGATTGTGTCATCTGCGCTGCCGGTATGCAGAGAAAGTTCTGCTTGTTCTAAAAGAATCAAAATAAATCACCTCGGATTGAGATATGTGGATTTTTATAACAAATTATGTTAAAATAAGAAAAATGCTGCGAAGGGAGATTTCGCATGGAAAAATCTTGGGTAAAAAAATTTGAAGAACAGGAGCAATGGTTTCGAGAGCTGTTCTTATGCCATTGTGGTTATTCCATCTGTGAGTCGGGACATCATTTCGGTCCTGCGGTTCGTCCCAATTACATCTTGCATTATGTATTGGAAGGAAAGGGAACATATCATATCGGAAATCGCACATATGAACTGGAAAAAGAAGAAGGATTCCTTATCGAACCGAATGTTATGACATTTTATCAGGCAGATGAACAGCAGCCATGGCAATATCTTTGGATCGGCTTTCAGGGCAGTCGGGCGGATAAACTCATGCGTGAGATGGGATTATCCTATCGTGTGCCAACGTTTTCCTCCGGATGCGGTGAAGAACTGCTGCGCATTGTTCAGAGCGTCTTGCATGATGAGCGTGACGGCATAGAACAAATGCTGTTTCATCAATCTCAAATGTATGCATTTTTCTCCTGTATTGCTCGCAGTATTTCCACACAAAACAGCGAGTTTCAAATGGGAAAACGGAATTATTACGTGCAGGCTGCCGTGGAATACATTCAGAATCATTATGCCCAAGAGATAAAAGTGCAAGATATTGCGGAATATGTGGGAATCAGCAGAAGTTATCTTGCGACCCTGTTTCAGAGTATTATGCATACCTCTCCCAATGCATATCTCATGAATTTTCGCTTGAGCCGTGCGAAAGAACAGCTGTCATTGACGCGCTTTCCTGTTGGCATGATTGCCGGTATGTGCGGATATAAAGATGCACTGGTATTTTCTAAAGCGTTTAAACAACATGTAGGCATGACGCCGTCTCAATATCGAAAGTTGGATCGTGCCTCTCAAAATAAGGGATTATACCATACAGAATAAAAATTCATTCGGTGTTTTACAGAAGCTGACACAAATCTTGTGTCAGCTTCTGCATGTCTATGAACAAGAGAGAGGAATGCTTATTGAGCGTGCAAGACGAAGATACGAGAATCGAAATCCTTGCTTTCGCGATCTCCTTCGATTGCCTGACCAGAGGAACCATCTGTGGTGAGAAGACCAACTTCCATCAATTCATCTCCGTAATGCGTTGCGGAATCATCCACACAATATAACAGATCCGGCTGTAAGCCGTGCAGCTTGACACGATGATATGGTCCGTTGACCTCATTGAGGATTTTATAGTATCCGACCAGTGCTGTGCG
>NZ_JBNMHC010000380.1:0-2006 GCF_050872565.1 Butyricicoccus sp.
AAAAATCTCTTCCTACGTTGGCATTACCCAAATCAGGTCAAGGGTCAAGGCGGTTGCCTACTCTCAGCCGGTTTACACAAGCTCCCCTGTTTCGTTCAATTTATTATATTATCTTTATTTCTTTCCGTCAAGAACTGATTGTATTTTGCAAGAAAAAACTGTTGCCCTTGAGCAACAGCTTCTCTCTTGTATTATTCCGGCAAATGCTGCCGCACGATATTGGCATAGCACTGCGCGACATCGCGCTCCAAACGCTGCACAAAGGCAGCACTTTCTCCGTGCTGCATATCCTGCAAATACGCTCTGCCGTGCAGTATTGCCGCACATGCCCAATGCATCAAGTATGCCGCTGCACCAGTAGTATCTCTCTCCGGCACGAGCAGGAGCAAACATCCCTCGATTTGCCGCTGGTCTTCGTCGGTATACGGCATTTTGAGCTGCAAATATCCCATGCGGCAATGCTGTGTGTATTCCGTCGTGCAGCAAACAATCAACCGATGATACGGCTGCAAATAGCTGTCCGATTGATACATCTGATACAGCAGCTGTTGCTCCAGCTGATTCGCAGCAATATCCTCTGCAATCATCATGTGCGCTGCATAGTATGCCAAATCCTCTATCTTTTGAATGCTCGGAATTTGATGCCACGGAATATTCTGCGTCAAACGGAGCATTTCATCACTAAATCGCGCGACAAACGCAATATCCTTTCTCTGTGTGATCGGACGTTCTTCCGGCTGATACTCCTGCTTGCGCTGGATTGCCATGGTAAGTGATGCATCAATGCGCGTAAAATCTCTTCGATTGAGCAGCGGACTAACACGTACCATCGGATAAGATATAGGCAAATCAATGGTAGAAATGATCAAATCCACGCCATCTCGGCGCAATTGTCGGGTATCAATATTGACTGCACTGACAATCCGATGCACGATAATCTGCGGAAACCGACGCGTAATTTCTGCCGCCAAATGGCTGGCTCCACTGATTCCAACCGGGCACACCACGACAGCCGAAATATTCTGTGCCTGTTCCTGCATTCTCTCCATCGCCGCGCCCAAATGCATCGCGATATACGCGCACTCCTCCGGTGGAATTGTCTCTACATGGAGAATTTCTTTGAACACTTCACAAGCATTGCGCGTCGCAGCATACAATTCTGGATAGGTATCTATGATTTCCTGCATCAGGGGATTTTCAATCGGACTGCCCAATCGCAGGCGACTGCATGTTGCCTGTAAATGCGCATATAATCCTTCTAGCAGCTGTTCATCCGCCGAAAAATCCAAATGCAGTTCGCGCTGTGCCGCACCAATGATGCGCTGTGCCAAATACAGCCGATGTACTTCCCCTGTCATCAGTTCTGCTGTTTGCTCCGGCATCACATCGCTGTTTGCAAAATACATCGCCAAAAAGCCGATTTCTGCGCTGTCTACTACAATCCTACTGTGTTCTTGCAGCATATCTGCCACGTGTTCAGCCATGGCATATTCCGGCAGCCGCTGCAATCGTTCCATCTCTTCTCGATCCAAACGCAGCGGATGCCCCTGCCGAACGCGCCAAAGCATCAGTCCTGCACAAAGATAGACACGCAAAAATCCTTCATCTGTCAGATAAATCTCCTGATAGGCTTGTGCCCGCCGAAGAATCGACAGCAATCCAAGCTGCTCTTCTTTGGAAAGGACACGGAACAGCAGCGGCGGTGTATTATGTTCTGGCGCGGAAAAATACGTCATAACAGCGTCTGCATGAAATGCAGCGATGTGTTCAATGCGTGCGATGCGCCAATTTTTTTCCGACCCTTCTATATATAGCCCAACACCGGTCTGTACATGCAGGCAGATCTGATAGCGTGACAGCCAGTCGCGGATCCATGGCAGCTGCTTTTCCACGGCATCTCTCGAACAACGCAGACGATCACTGAGCTGTTCTATCGACAAGACCTGCTGTGTATCCAGCAGCATTTCTAGCAATTCTGCCCGCTGAGGCAAATGCTGCGCGTGATC
>NZ_JBNMHC010000381.1:0-1998 GCF_050872565.1 Butyricicoccus sp.
CGCAGGCAAGCGCTGCTTTATGGTCACGAGCAAACCAGAAGCCTTTTCCACTCGCATTGCAGATAAATTTGGATTGACGCCATATTTAGAAGCCATCTGCGGTGCTACATTGGATGGAAAAATGGATGCTAAAGAGCAAATTGTCGAACTGGCGTTGCAGCGTGCAGGCAATCCAGATCCATCCGATGTAGAAATGATTGGAGATCGTTTGTTTGACGTCGAAGGCTCCCGCAAGCATGGTATTTCCTGCACCTATGTATTATATGGTTTTGGCAGCCGTGAGGAAGCAGAAGCGCATCACGCCGCGCACATCGTCGAAACACCGGCTCAGCTGAAAGACTTGTTATTATCTCTGTAAACCACAAAACCACCGGTTAAACCGGTGGTTTTGCTTTTTATTGTGCAAGAAACTGCATGTTTTCTACATCAAATACACCACGTGGCGTAATCCGCAGTGCCGGAATAACCGGAAGCGCCAAGAAGGACAACAGCGTCAGCGGTGAAACACCCTTCGGCACGCCCATTTCATGCGCCTTGGCAATCATAGCAGAAAGTTCCGTCTGTACGGCATGGAATCCCGCATCGCTCATAAGACCCATGATCGGAAGAGGTACGGTATATAAAATCTTTCCGTTTTGTACCAGCGTATATCCGCCGCCAATCTCACGCAAATGTTCTATGGCGCGCAGCATATCTGCATCATTGTCTCCAATGACAGACAAATTATGGCTGTCATGCGCCACAGTGGATGCAATCGCACCGTTCTGGATATTAAAGTCCATGACCGCACCGACACCGACCTTGCCCGTATTGTGATGTCGTTCTACCACAGCGATTTTACTGTACAAATCATCCGGTTGGAACAGACCATTCTTCTGCGGCAGGCGCACTTCTTCATGCCCCGTAATCAGTTCATTCGGAATGACGCGAATCACTGCATTCTTTTCTCCGACTGGCAATTCCAACTGTTCCGGTCTGACCGGCAGACTGTGTACCGTTCGGCGCAGCGGGCTGTCCTGCGGCAGCTTCGGCTGTGCATGGAAACCGCTGACATCCTTGCCCTTATAATATACTGTGTGAATCTTAATTGTTTCCAAATCATCCAGTACGATGAGATCCGCCTGTAATCCCGGTGCAATCGCGCCTGTTTGATGCTCTAGTCCGTAATGCCGCGCCGTATTAATAGTAGCCATGCGAATGGCGTCAACCGGTGCGATACCGCAGTCAATCGCTTTTCGTACACAATGGTCAATATGTCCTTCGGTATGAATATCTTCAATATGCTTATCATCGGTACAGAACGAAAAACCGCTGATGTCCATGTTGTGCATGATAATGCCATTGACAATCGGTTCCAGATTGCGGGCAGCACTGCCCTCTCGGATATGAATATGCATACCCAGACGGCGTTTTTCCAGCACTTCTTCTACTGTAGAGCATTCATGATCGTTTGTAATGCCAGCCAGCACATAAGTGTTGAGCTGTTTTCCCGTCAAGCCCGGCGCATGTCCATCTTTTGGTTTTCCATCAAACAACGCGAGCTTCTCTGTCATCACGGGATCAGCATTTACGGTAGATACATAATCCATAACTTCGCCCAAGCCCAAAATGCGCGGATTATTTTGATATTTTTTCATTTCCGCCGCATCAAAAGTGCATCCATTGTCCTCGAACGGCAGTGCCGGCACACAGGACGGCATCATCACATAGACATTTGCCGGAACATCTTCGGTCTCATCTAAGATATAATCAATGCCTGCCGCGCCGCTGACATTGGCAGCTTCATGTGGATCGGCAATATAGGTTGTCGTGCCGCATTTGACCGCCTGCTCGACCAGCTCCGCCGGTGTCACCATCGTCGATTCCAAATGCAGATGTCCATCAATAAATCCCGGACACAGATATTTTCCTTTCAGATCAATTTCTTGTTTGCCGCTATATTCATCGCCAATGCCAACAATCACACCATCTGTGACAGCAACCGATGTGCGCAAAATC
>NZ_JBNMHC010000382.1:0-1994 GCF_050872565.1 Butyricicoccus sp.
GTCTTCGCTCGTCAACCAGATTCTCGGCGAAGAGCGCGTGATTGTCAGCAATGTTGCCGGTACAACCCGCGACAGCGTGGACTCTAAGTTTGAGAACAGCAAGGGCAAGTATATGCTCATCGACACGGCGGGTATCCGCAAACGCTCGAAGGTAGATGAGCGCGTAGAGAAGTTCAGTGTTATGCGTTCTCTGATGGCAGTGGAGCGCGCGGATGTCTGCGTCATTATGATTGATGCAGTCGAAGGCGTCACAGAACAGGATACCAAGATTGCCGGTGAAGCACACAATGCCGGTAAGGCATGTATCATCGTCGTCAATAAGTGGGACTTGATTGAAAAGGACGGCAAGACGATGGATCAGTACACCGAGCGCGTGCGCATCGGTCTGTCGTACATGCCGTATGCACCGGTATTGTTCCTGTCTGCTAAGACAGGTGCCCGCGTGCACAAGCTGTTTGACTGCATCAATTCTGTCTATGAACAGAACGGCAGACGCATTCCGACCGGCCAGCTCAACACGCTGCTGGCAGAGGCGACAGCTCGTGTGCAGCCGCCAACGGACAAGGGTCGCCGCCTGAAGATTTACTATATGACGCAGTCGGGTGTTCGTCCGCCTACGTTTGTCTGCTTCTGCAACGACGCGCAGCTGTTCCATTTCTCCTATCAGCGATATTTGGAAAATCAGATTCGCGATGTATATGGACTCAATGGTACACCGATCCGCATGATTGTGCGTGAGCGCGGCGGCAAGGAGGAATAACTGGGTGAGTACACCGATCATGATTCTGATTTTACTTGTCGTGGGATACCTGCTGGGCAGCATCAATTCGGCGCTGGTCGTGTCAAAATCGCTGATGGGATATGACATCCGCACCAAGGGCAGCGGCAATGCTGGTCTTACCAATTCTCTTCGCGTGATGGGCGCGAAGCCGACCCTGCTGGTGCTGGTCGGCGACATTGCCAAGGGTGCGATTGCCAGCCTGATTGGCGGGCATCTGATGGGCTCGCTCGGCGTGCTCATCGCGGGAAGCGCGGCAATTGTCGGCCATATGTTTCCGCTGTACTTTGGATTTAAGGGCGGAAAAGGCATTCTTGTCGGCGCAACGATGATTGCGGTCTTTGATTGGCGCGTATTCTGCGTTGCCATCATCGTGTTTGTCGTGCTGGTTGCCATCAGCAAATGGGTTTCGCTCGGCTCGATTGTTGCCACATGTACGGTACCGTTTTTGACGCTGTATTGGCATCGCGGAGATCAAGGATTTGTGCCGATGATGGTGATTCTGTTTGTGATGGTAGCAGCTGTTGTCTATATGCACCGCGGAAATATCGTGCGGATTGCACACGGAGAAGAAAACAAATTTTCACTGCACAGCAAAAAAGAAAAGTAACTGCTGTACACGGATCATATCGAGGAGCATGAGAGTATGAAAGTTTTTGTAGTCGGCTGCGGCGGATGGGGCATGGCTCTGTCGATTCTGCTGCATGAAAATGGGCATACGGTAACATCCTGGACTTGTTTTGAAGAGGAATGCAAACTGCTGCGGGAGCAGCGCGGCAATGAAAAGCTGCTTCCGGGCGTCAAGCTGCCGGAAGAAATCGAGATTACCACCGACCTGAACGGTGCAGCGGCAGCAGATCTCGTGCTGATGGCGGTTCCGTCGTTTGCCGTGCATTCTACCGCACAGCAGCTGGCGGGAATTATTCCGGAAGGTATTCCGATTGTCAATGTCGGCAAGGGATTGGATCGAGATAACGGCTATTGCCGATTTTCGGAGACCATCAGCAGAGCGACAAACGGCAAGAATCCGGTCGTTGCTCTGACAGGTCCGACCCATGCGGAGGAAGTATCCCGCGGTATTTTGACCTGTATCTTGGCGGCATCTGCATCGAGAGATGCGGCAACGCTGGTACAGCAGGCATTTATGAACGACCGCTTCCGCGTGTATATCTCTCCGGATATTATCGGCGCGGAGCTGGGCGGATGTTTTAAAAAC
>NZ_JBNMHC010000383.1:0-1987 GCF_050872565.1 Butyricicoccus sp.
GAACACTCAAGAAGGGAGAACGGCTGCCGTCCAAGCGCGCATTCGCGTCCAATCTCGGTGTCAGTGTCGTTACTGTAGAAAACGCATATGCACAGTTAATTGCGGAAGGATACATTTATTCCATTCCGAAACGGGGATTTTATGTCGCAGATTTCAGCGATCTGGCAGCGGAGCCGCAGCAAAAAACACCGGCATTTTCTCAGGAAATGATTCCGCTTACCGGCGGCGACAGCTCGTATTTTGCTGACTTTTCCAGCAACCAAACCTCTTCTGACCTGTTTCCGTTTACGATCTGGTCTAAGGTCATCCGAGAAATTCTCAATGACAGCCGCGTGCAGCTCATGACAAATTCTCCGTGCGGCGGTATTTTTGCGCTGCGCGAGAGCATCGCGCGGTATTTGAAGGACTTCCGCGGCATGACGGTTCGCCCGGAACAGATTATCATCGGCGCAGGTACAGAATATTTGTATGGTCTGCTCATTCAGCTGCTTGGAAATGATAAGATATATGCCGTGGAAAACCCCGGTTATCGCAAGCCAGAGCGCATTTACAACAGCTATCATGTGCCGCGTGCGTGGATTTCCATGGATGAAGCGGGCATTCGCGTGCCAGAGCTGGAGCGGGCGGAGGCAGATATTGTCCATATCACGCCATCGCATCAATATCCAACGGGCATTGTCATGCCAATCAGCCGACGGTATGAACTGCTCGCATGGGCATCGCGCAAAGAAGGGCGATATATCATTGAAGACGACTATGACAGTGAATTGCGTCTGAGCGGACAGCCGATTCCGACCTTGCAGAGCATTGATATGTCCGGCAAAGTCATTTATATGAATACCTTTACCAAAACACTGTGCTCCACGGTTCGTATCAGCTATATGATTTTGCCGCAGCCGCTGCTCAAGCCCTTTTATGAAAAACTGTCGTTTTATTCGTGTACGGTATCGAATTTTGAACAGTATACGCTGGCTCGCTTTATTGAAGAGGGGAAATTTGAATCGCATGTCAATCGACTGCGCAGTCATTATCGGAAAAAACGCGATATTTTTTTGGACGCTCTGCATCACAGCAAACTAGAGAAATTGGTTACGGTCTCTGGATCAGAGGCAGGTTTTCACTTTTTGCTGACGCTTCGCACCGATATATCACAGGAAACAGTGATTGCCCGCGCTCAGTCCAAGAGCATCAAATTGGTACCGCTGTCTTCCTATTATTACGGGGAGGCGCCGGAACACGTGCAAAATATTTATGTCATGAATTTCTCTTCGCTGGATGTCAGCAATGCGGAAGAGATTTGCAGAAGATTGTACGCATGTTGCGTGTAAACTATTATAGGATAAGGAGAACGTGAAATGGATTTACTATCTACTGCCAGTGCACAATCAGTATATCGTGGATATGAGTATTTTGAGAAAAATAAAGTGTTGAAGATCGAAAAAGAAGATGAGACGCATTACCATGGCATCGTCGATGGGAGTGCGCAAAACATATATGAAGTTATGATTGATTTGGAACATCCGAAGAGAAGCAAGTGCAATTGTCCACATGCTGCTGGAAGACGGCTGGTGTGTAAGCATATAGTTGCGTTGTATTTTGCTGCATATCCGGAAGAAGCCAGACGATATATTGAAGAATTTTACGATACTTTGGAAGCGGTAGAACAACGAGAAGAAGAAATAACAGAGCGGATAATTTCGTATGTTCAGCACATGAAAAAGGCACAGTTACAGCAAGAGTTGCTACAGATTTTATTAGAGGGACCGGAATGGCAGTATGATAAGTTTATCACAGAACATATGCTGTATTGACTTTCGCTTTTTCGTGTAATATCATATACATTACAAAAAAGGAGTTGAATCAACATGTCTGTTTTGAATCATATACAGCCGGAAGGCGTATTTACCATTTTTGAACAGTTGTGTGCTATTCCGCACGGTTCACGCAACACCAAAGCCATCAGCGATTTCTGTGTGGACTTTGCCCA
>NZ_JBNMHC010000384.1:0-1983 GCF_050872565.1 Butyricicoccus sp.
CATAAAAACAGGATTTTCACAGACGGAAGGGGAGCTATTCAGAATGTATCGTTTGATTGCACTGGATCTGGACGGAACAGTGCTGACCAGCAGTATTGATATACTTCCATCGACAGTGGAGGCGGTTGCCTATGCCCGCAGCAAGGGCGTCAAGGTTATCGTCTGTACCGGTCGAATTGTAGGAGAAGCCGCTGTTTTCTCGAAGGAAATCGGCGCGTCCTCTCTGCTGATTTCAGCGGGCGGCGCAGCGATTTCCGATGTGCGCAATGCGCGCAATGTCAAAGAATGGGCAATGCCGTGGGACATCGGCGCGAAGGTCGTAGAGGCTGTGCAGAATCGTCCGGTCACCGTAATGATTTATGTGGGCGACAGATTGTATTTGAACCCATATTCGGACGAAATTTTGTGCAATACCAAGCGCACAGAGGGCTTTTGGTCGAGCAAGGTCGTCCTGCCGGATGTTGCGGCAACGATCCGAGAGCATAAATTTCCGGTGTCTAAGGTCTTTGCCCGCGGCGATGTGCAGGTGCTGGCAGAGGCACTGGCGGAAATTAACCAGCTGCCGGGCATTCATATTACGCGCTCAGCAGAAAATAACTTTGAAATTATGCCGGAAGGCGTCAATAAGGGACTTGCTTTGCAGGAACTGACGCATGTCATGGGCATCACGATGGATGAAGTGATGGCAATTGGAGACAGCGACAATGATTCGGATATGCTGCGCATTGCCGGTATGCCGGTCGTCATGGGAAATGGCGATGAGGCTGTAAAAAAACTGGCAAAATATGTCACAGATACCAACGACAATGATGGTGTGGCAAAGGCCATTTATCGATTCATCTAAGGGGAATAGATGGTAGATATAGGAATAGGGAAAGAAAAAGACCTGCCAGAGGCGGGTCTTTTGTGTTGCTTGGAGCATTATGAGAGGGTTTTCAGGTACTGCTTGAGCGTCAGATAGTCATAGGTCACGAGCGGTTCGTTTTTGTCTGCGGTGAGCAAGTCGGTCTCTGTGAGATTGCCGTGCTTGTCATACGTGTTGGTGTATTTCATCTGTAATTTCCCCTGCGCGTCATAGGTACAGGTGTTGAGCAGATTGCCGTCCGCATCATAGTCCATTTCATCCCAGCTGTCCAGTGCATCATTGGTATACGTGCTGGATTTGACGAGATTTCCCGCTTCGTTGTAGAGAGATTCAATGGTAATCGTATCCTCAGCTGTATCGACATGGTTGTGCTGCACCGATTTGGTCTGTCTGCCTTGGTCATCCGTTGTGATTTCGACCCAATAGCTGTTGTCGACACTGCCGTGCTCTTCAGTGTGCTCCTGCTTGGTCAGATGTCCGTTTTTATCATAGGTATAGGCTTCTTCGTAGTTCTTGTTTTTATTGCCGTCCACGCTGATCGT
Organism: Butyricicoccus sp.; assembly: GCF_050872565.1. Lineage (GTDB taxonomy): Bacteria > Bacillota > Clostridia > Oscillospirales > Butyricicoccaceae > Butyricicoccus_A. The sequence continues at coordinate 1,408 of NZ_JBNMHC010000384.1, forward strand.
GGCAGTCAGATTGCCGTTTTTGTATTGATTGCTGACGCGGGTCTGTATATCGCCGGTTTCGCTGTATGTCGTGACTTCTGTCGGCTGATTGTCCTCATTGTATGTGGTCTCTGTCCATCCGGTGAGATTTCCGGATGCGGAATAACGGGATTCTTTGGTGCAATTGCCGTTGGCATCGTAGTCATAGGTAACATAATTGCCTGCTTTGGCGGTCTGTTTAGTGCATACATAGGGATTTTCAGATGAGCCTGCTTTGCCGGAATCGCAGCCCGTGAGCAAAAAAGATGCCAGACAGACCAAAAGCAAGGCGGAATGCGTGTGTTTCATGGATCGTCCTCCTTTGTCTGATATAGAATACCATAAAAGTTAGCAAAACACAACGATAACAGCAAAAAAATCGCCAGCTCTGAATTTTCCAGAACTGGCGATACATTCTTTGTTTGGAACGATTACTTAGAAGTCTTGCGGTTGCGCTTCTGCCACTCGCGCGGCGGGATGCCGAATACCTTGTGGAAGGCACGGGAGAAGTGCAGCTGATTCGGATAGCCGACAGAACGAGCAATCGTTGCAATCGGA
>NZ_JBNMHC010000385.1:0-1982 GCF_050872565.1 Butyricicoccus sp.
CATAAAAACAGGATTTTCACAGACGGAAGGGGAGCTATTCAGAATGTATCGTTTGATTGCACTGGATCTGGACGGAACAGTGCTGACCAGCAGTATTGATATACTTCCATCGACAGTGGAGGCGGTTGCCTATGCCCGCAGTAAGGGCGTCAAGGTTATCGTCTGTACCGGTCGAATTGTAGGAGAAGCCGCTGTTTTCTCGAAGGAAATTGGCGCGTCCTCTTTGCTGATTTCAGCGGGCGGCGCAGCGATTTCCGATGTGCGCAATGCGCGCAATGTCAAAGAATGGGCGATGCCGTGGGACATCGGCGCGAAGGTCGTAGAGGCTGTACAGAATCGTCCGGTCACCGTGATGATTTATGTGGGTGACAGATTGTATTTGAACCCATATTCGGATGAAATTTTGTGCAATACCAAGCGCACAGAGGGCTTTTGGTCGAGCAAAGTCGTCCTGCCGGATGTTGCGGCGACGATTCGCGAGCATAAATTTCCGGTGTCTAAGGTTTTTGCCCGCGGCGATGTTCAAGTGCTGGCAGAAGCATTGGCGGAAATTAACCAGCTGCCGGGCATTCATATTACGCGCTCAGCGGAAAATAATTTTGAGATTATGCCGGAAGGCGTCAATAAAGGACTTGCTTTGCAGGAGCTGACGCATGTCATGGGCATCACGATGGACGAAGTGATGGCAATTGGAGACAGCGACAATGATTCGGATATGCTGCGCATTGCAGGTATGCCGGTCGTCATGGGAAATGGCGATGAGGCTGTAAAGAAACTGGCAAAATATGTCACAGACACCAACGATAATGATGGTGTGGCAAAGGCCATTTATCGATTCATCTAAGGGGCATAGATGGTAGATATAGGAATAGGGAAAGAAAAAGACCTGCCAGAGGCGGGTCTTTTGTGCTGTTCGGGGAATTATGCGGTTGTTTTCAAGTATTGCTTGAGCGTCAGATAGTCATAGGTCACGAGAGGTTCACTTTTATCTGCGGTGAGTAAGTCAGTCTCTGTGAGATTGCCGTTCTTGTCATAGATATTCGTGTATTTCATCTGTAATTTTCCCTGCGCGTCATACGTGCAGGTGTTGAGCAGATTGCCGTCCGCATCGTAGTCCATTTCATCCCAGCTGTCCAGCGTATCGTTGGTGTACGTGCTGGATTTGACGAGATTTCCTGCCTCGTTTTAGAGAGATTCGATGGTAATCGTATCTTCAGTCGTATCGGCATGGTTGTGCTGCACCGATTTGGTTTGTCTTCCCTGGTCATCTGTTGTGATTTCGACCCAATAGCTGTTGTCGACACTGCCGTGCTCTTCGGTGTGTATCTGCTTGGTCAAATGTCCCTTGGCATCATATGCATAGGATTCTGTGTAATTTCTATTTTTGTTTCCATCCAGACTGACAGTAGCAAGTAAATTGCCGTTTTTGTATTGATTGCTGACGCGGGTTTGAAGCTTTCCGGCTTCGCTGTATGTGATAACCTCTGTCGGCTGATTGTCGTCATTATATGTTGTCTCTGTCCAGCCGGTAAGATTCCCAGATGCAGAATAACGGGATTCTTTGGTGCAATTGCCATTTGCGTCATAGTCATAGGTAACATAATTGCCTGCTTTGGCGGTTTGTTTGGTACATACATAGGGATTTTCAGATGAACCTGCTTTGCCGGAACCGCAGCCTGTGAGCAAAAAAGATGCCAGACAGACCAAAAGCAGGGCAGAATGCGTGTGTTTCATGGATCGTCCTCCTTTGTCTGGTATAGAATACCATAAAAGTTAGCAAAACACAACGATAACAGCAAAAAATCGCCAGCTCTGGATTTTCCAGAACTGGCGATACATTTTTTGTTTGGAACGATTACTTAGAAGTCTTGCGGTTGCGCTTCTGCCACTCGCGCGGCGGGATGCCGAATACCTTGTGGAAGGCACGGGAGAAGTGCAGCTGATTCGGATAGCCGACAGAACGAGCAATCGTTGCAATCGGA
>NZ_JBNMHC010000386.1:0-1969 GCF_050872565.1 Butyricicoccus sp.
GGCTTTGCGCCCTGTGCCATCTTGATCTGGATTTCGTCGCCGCTCATCAGGTACTGCGAGTTGACACCGAAACGACCGGAAGCAACCTGTACGATTGAGCAAGCACGCTCTGTGCCGTAACGGTCAGAAGGCTCGCCGCCTTCACCGGTGTTGGAGTGGCCGCCCAGACGGTTCATGGCGATGGCCAGACACTCGTGAGCTTCCGCAGACAGACAGCCATAGGACATAGCCGCGGTCTTAAAGCGCTTGACAATGTCGTATTCGCTTTCGACTTCGTCGAGCGGAATTGCTGTGCTCTCGTCGAACTTAAAGCTCATCAGGCCACGCAGAGTGTGCGGGATAGCTGCATCATCAACGGTTTCTGCGTACTGCTTGTAGATCTCATAGTCGCCGGTGCGAACAGCCTGCTGCAGCAGCGAAATGGTCTTTGGATTGTACAGATGATCTTCACAGCCGACGCCAGCGCGGTACTTGTGCGTGCCAGGGGAGTCGAGCGTGGTATCAATAGACAGACCCAGCGGGTCAAAGGCGTGGTTGTGACGGAACTCAACGACTTCGCCGATTTCCTCCAGACCGATGCCGCCGACACGAGATACGGTGTTGGTGAAGTATTCGTCAATGACTTCCTTCTTGATGCCAATTGCCTCAAAGATCTGGGCGGATTGATACGACTGGATGGTCGAGATACCCATCTTCGATGCAATCTTGACGATGCCCTTCAAAACAGCCTTGTTATAGGAATCAATAGCAACCGAAACTTCCTTGTCGAGCAGTCTCTTTTCTACCAGCTCGGCGATGCATTCCTGTGCCAGATACGGGTTGACAGCGGATGCGCCGTAGCCCAGCAGTGTGGCAAAATGATGTACTTCGCGCGGCTCTGCGGTCTCAACAATGACGGACAGGGAAGTGCTCTTCTTGGTGCGTACCAGATACTGCTGCAAAGCGGATACTGCGAGCAGCGACGGAATCGCAACGTGGTTTTCATCCACGCCACGGTCGGACAGAATCAAGATGTTTGCGCCGTTGCGGTATGCGCGGTCGGCAGTGACAAACATGCGGTCAATGGCACGCTTCAGCGGGGTGTTCTTGTAATACAGCATGGAGATCGTCTGAACCTTAAAGCCCGGCTTATCCATGTTTTTGATCTTCATCAGGTCGATGTCGGTCAGGATCGGATTCTGAATGCGCAGCATACTGCAGTTTTCTGCATTTTCGCTGAGCAGATTACCGTCATGACCGAGATATACCGCGGTATCTGTGACAATTTCCTCACGAATCGCGTCAATCGGCGGGTTGGTAACCTGAGCGAACAGCTGCTTGAAGTAGCTGAACAGCGGCTGATGCTTCTCGGAAAGGACAGCCAGCGGGATGTCAACGCCCATGGCAGCGGTCGGCTCTGCACCGGTCTGTGCCATTTGCAGGATAGAATCCTTTACTTCTTCGTAGGTGTAGCCGAATGCCTTGTACAGGCGGTCACGCTCCTCGCTGGAATAGCGGCGGATGTGGTGGTTCGGAATCGGCAGATCCTTGAGCATCAGCAGGCTCTGATCCAGCCATTCGCCGTATGGCTGACGGGTTGCGTAGTGCTCTTTCAGCTCATCGTCGTCAATCAGACGGCCGGAGACGGTATCAACCAGCAGCATTTTGCCCGGCTGCAAACGGGATTTCACTGCGATTTTTTCCGGTTCCAGTTCCAGAACGCCGACTTCAGAGGACAGAATCAGCTGGTCATCTGTGGTGACATAGTAACGGGACGGGCGCAGACCATTTCGGTCAAGAACTGCACCCATGACATCGCCATCTGTGAAGATGATGGATGCCGGACCGTCCCACGGTTCCATCATGGTTGCGTAGTAGCGGTAGAAGTCCAGCTTCTCGCGCGGCATACTCTTGTTGTTCGACCACGGCTCCGGAATGCAGATCATAACTGCCATCGGAAGCTCCATGCCGTTCATAACGAGGAATTCCA
>NZ_JBNMHC010000387.1:0-1946 GCF_050872565.1 Butyricicoccus sp.
ATCTGCTGAATCAGACGCTTGGATGGCTTGATATAGCGCAGACCGTTTGTGATTTCCTTGTTGACGGCAAGATGAAAGGCCAAAGCGACAACACAGGAGACAATCTGACCAATGACTGTCGCATACGCCGCACCGCGGACACCGAATGCCGGACAGCCGAGCAGTCCATAAATCAAGATAGGATCCAAAATAATGTTTGTCACGGCACCGGCAATTTGTGCAATGGTAGAAAATAACGATTTGCCGGTGGCTTGCAGCAGCTTTTCAAAGCAGGAGAAGAACACCATACCGAAGGGAATGCAGCAGCAGATGCGCAGGTAAGAAATCGCCATGTCAATGACAAGCGTGTTGTTGCTTTGCGACTGCACATACGCGCGCACACCAATGATGCCGAATACAATGGATGCGATACAGATGATAAACGACAAAAATTCTGCATTTCCAGCGACTCGATTGACTTTTTCGCGGTTTCCTTCGCCCAATGTGCGTGACAGCAGCGCATTGGCACCGACACCTGTGCCGACGCCCAGCGCAACGAGCAGCATCTGAACAGGGAAGGCGAGCGTCAGTGCCGTTAAGGCGGCTTCGCCGTCCTGTGCCATGTTGGAAACAAACGCGCTGTCCACGATGTTGTAAAACGCTTGCAGCATCATAGAGAGAATCATGGGGATTCCCATGGAGAGCATCAGCCGTGGTACGGGCAAAGTTCCCATTTTGTTGATTTTTTTGTCTTGTTCCATCAAGAAGACCTCACTTTTTAGAAAATAAAACACAAAAAAAGCGTAAATCCAGAAACCTGGATTTACGCTTTTTGCTACTCGGTATGTGTATTATTGTAGCAAATGAGAAGTCCAAAAGTCAAGAGGGATTTTAGACAGAAGAGGTGTTTTTCATGCCGAAGATCCCACGCAAAATACCAGCGAGCAGCTTAGGACTTTTGATAACAACAATTTTCATCGGACAGACTCCTTTCATGCGTTCCCATGTACGACAATACCGGCTGCGATGAGCAAAATCGTTGCGATTGGCAGCAGCAGACAGGCGGGAAGCAGCTCTGCGAGCAGCAAGCCCAGTCCGAATGCCGCCGCAGCCAGACCAAAGACTTTCCAGCAGCAGACCATATATCCTTCACCTCTTGCCCGCAGTATAAGCAGGAACCGGGCAAGAGGTGTCTGTCCGAAGGAAAAATTATTTGTTGAGCTGCTGATTGATGTGGTTGACGGAGGCACGGTTCAACAGATACAAGACCACATGCACGATGATATAGATCATCAGAATAAACGGCAGCATCCGCGTGATGAGGAGAACAACAGAGCCGTCGCCGTAATCACAGAACCAGCCGCAGATCAATGCGGTCAGGCAGGTGAGCGGGGCGTGAATCAGCGTGGCGCCTAAGGTGGACAGCTGCTCATTTTCGTAAATCAGAGACAGCAGACCAATGATGCCGCCGCCGATCATCCAGACGATAAAGTTTTTCAGCAGTTCTGTCATGCCGAAATTGATGAGCATGGCAATGGCAACGAAAATAGAGGCAAAGGCAACGCCGGTAATCAAATAATTGAAAAGATACATTACGTTAAACTTTTTCATAGGTCACAACTCCTTTTCTACATAAGCACGAAAGGCTTTGAAATACTTGCGGGAAATCGTCAGGCGCGTCTGGTTATCTCGCAGAATCACGATATAATTGCCGGAAAATTCCGATTGGACAGATTGTGCCTGTCGGACGTTGAGCAGCGTACCTTTGTTGATTTGAATGAATCCGCTGTGGTGAAGCGTTTCTGCCAGTTCATATAATTTGTTTCGGGCTTCCATGCAGCCGTGCTTGGTAAAGGCGATGATTTTTCTGTCCATCGCTTCAAAATAGTAAATATCTTCGACGGGACACAGATATTCTTTGCCTTCTTGATACAAAAACAGGCGAGAAGTCGCTTTGGCAGCGTGCA
>NZ_JBNMHC010000388.1:0-1945 GCF_050872565.1 Butyricicoccus sp.
GCGCATCGACCGCAATTATCGCTTTATCATTGGCTTTAATCTCGGTCTGATTCTGCTCGGTGTGGCAGGTGTCCTGCAACCGGCAACGTCTGCGATGCTGCATAATCTGTCCACGCTGGGCATTAGCTTGGACAGCATGACAAATCTGCTCTCTGAATAAGCAAGAGATGGAAACGAAACCGCCGCGGTTTGTGCCGCGGCGGTTTTTTGCGTGTTGGGGAAACCGTTCCAGCCCTCTCTGTCGCTGCGCGACATCTCTCCTAGAGGGAGAGACGAGTTTAGATGGTACGTGAGGGTTAAACTGTGCCAAAACAAAAATGCAGAGTGAGAAACATTCACAAATTCGATGTACAATAGCAAACAGCATCTGTTGTCTGTGATAAAGGTTTGTAAAGATTTTCGGAAACCTTTGACATTCCATAGATGCTGTTTTATTATGATGGATGGAAAAAATTCATGAAAGGATTGCTAATATGAAACATACTATTCAAAAGATGCTTGCTTATGCATTGGCGGCGGCAACTGCTTGTTTTTGCGTTGCTTGTGCATCGGTACAGCCGAGCGGTTCGGCTTCAGTCAGCACGACAACGGCGCAAGAGATGACGTATGACAAACAAAATCACACACCGATTCAGCAGGGCGGATATACGTTTCAAATTATTGATGTGACCTCTGGAGAAGAGTCTGCGACAATTTTCTTTACCATGTCTCCGGTAGAAAGCAAAAAAGCCGCAGAAGATCTGTATATTACCACCAGCACCGGTGACTGTACGGCAAGCGTGCTGAAATATGACGAGCAGAACAAACAGGCTTTGTTTGAATGCCGCGTAGATATGAATGCCTCGGAAAAGATGAAGATTTTGGTGCAGGGCGATGGACTGTATGCGACAGTTCCGGTTACCGTATTAAAGGACAAGAGCGTACAGACAGATACGCCGCTGACCAGTGCAACCGGAAAGAAGGGTACCCTCAATGAAATTCGTCTGAATACCAGCACAATTACGTTCCAATATACGCTGCCGGGCTATTTGGAAGCACAGAGCGAATGGGATGTCGATTGGAAGGAATATGTTCATGGTACACCGGACGTCACGGTACAGTTTGCTGACGGCAGCGAAAAAAAGCTGGACTTACAGGAACTGCACGGCGATTTGGAGCCGGAAGTCATGAAGACGTATACGCATTACTTTGCTCTTGCCGATGCGATTGATTTGGAAAACGCGGAAACGCTGACCGTCAACGGAACCGATTACACCCTGCACGGATAAAACTGTCGCAAGACATATCTTTACAGCGATATAATTATATGTTACAATTATACACAATAAAAGAACGTATCATTGGACGCAGTAATTGGAAGGAGCTGGAAAGATATGAAAAATAGCCGAAAAAACGCCGCGTACCGCCTGATTTTATGCGCTGCTGCCGCAGCAGCCGTGTGCACCGGTGCGAGCTACGCATCCTGCCAGAATGAGACATCCGCGCCCAGCGCGCAGGGCAGCGCCGCTGTGCAGCAAATGAAAGCTGCCAAGCACATGCCTGCCATCCGGATTTTGGACGCCGTATCCGACGGAACCACGGCGGATGTGCGCATCACCGTGAAGCCGATTGCCAGCGAACAGGCGGCAGAGGATTTGATGATCACAGCGAGCACCGGCGACTGCGGTATCCGTGTTTTGGCATATGACGAGAACAGCAAACAGGCAGTGTTTGCGTGCAGCGTGGACTGCAAGGGCGCGCAGAACATCAAGCTGTTCGTGCAGGGCGGCGGCGTGTATGAAACCGTGCCGGTCACGGTTCTGACGGATAAGAGCGTACAGACAGATACGCCGCTGACCAGTGCGACCGGCAAGAAGGGTACCCTCAATGAAATTCGTCTGAATACCAGCACAATTACGTTCCAATATACGCTGCCGGGCTATTTGGAAGCACAGAGCGAATGGGA
>NZ_JBNMHC010000389.1:0-1942 GCF_050872565.1 Butyricicoccus sp.
ATTGCCATCAGCGTTGTTGGTTCGATCTATGCGATTTTCGGCGGCCTGAAGGCAGTTGCCGTTTCGGATACCGTAAACGGTGTTGGCCTGCTGATTGGCGGTCTGATGATTCCGTTCTTTGCACTGAATGTACTGGGTCATGCCGCAGGCAGCGAGAGCACCGTTGCCATTCTGGATGGCTGGAAGTATCTGGTTGCCAATCATGCAGATAAGCTGAACTCCATTGCACCGATCAATGCAGAGGCTCCGGCAGTTCCGTGGCCGACGGTATTTACTGGTCTGGTATTCTTGGGCTTGCAGTCTTGGTGCACGCATCAGTCGTTTATTCAGCGTGTTCTCGCAGCAGAGAATCTGAAAGAAGCACAGAAGGGCGCACTGTATTGTGCTTTCCTGAAAATTGCAGGCTTTATGTTCCTTGCTCTGCCGGGCGTCATTGCCTACGCACTGTTTGAATTGCAGGGCAATCAGGTTTCTATGATGGATGATGCTTATCCGCATCTGGTAACGCAGGTTATTCCGGCACCGCTCATGGGCTTCTTTGCAGCGGTTATGTTCGGTGCGATTCTGTCCTCGTTTAACTCGGTACTCAACTCCGTCAACACCATGTTCACCATGGATATTTATCATGAGTATATCAATCCGAAGGCATCGGAAGAAAAGCTCGTCGATGTCGGCAAGAAGATTGGCATTGTTTTCGCTGTTGCTACTACAATCGTCGGTCCGATGGTATACTTCTTCCCGGCAGGACTGAAGACCTTCTTGGATTCTTTCGTTATGCTGATTGGTCTGCCGGTTCTGTCCGCAGTCTTTGGCGGCTTCTTCTTCAAGTATCTGCCGAAATATGCAGCAAAGGTCATCATGGTATTCCACATTGTGGTATACGGTCTGTTTATGATTATTGCACCGGCTTATCCGGGCGGCGGCACGATGCATTATCTGTACGCTGTTGCTGTTCTGTGGCCGATTGAGCTGATTATCATGGCAGTCATGAACTATCGCAACAAGAAGTCGCATCCGGACATGCAGGCATGGGAGCAGCAGGACGTCAAGGCTGTCGATCTGACCCCGTGGAAGTATCGCAAGGTCGTTTCGATTGTTGTCCTGGTTTGTGTTGTCGCTGTATATATCTTCTTCTCCCCGTTGGGAATCGGTGCAGCATAAATTTATTTCTTTGATAATTCCAATCCTTTTTATCGGCGATTTGCCGAAAGGCAAGTCGCCGAATCTCTCCAACCATCAAATCTCCGCATCCAAGCAAGCGATGCGGGGATTTTTTTGATGTGAAAATACAAAAATAACACACAATCCAAAGAAAAAGCACAAAATATGCGAGGACAATGGATAGGAAATCCAAAAATAAGACGCTTTTTCGGGAAATTAGGCAAGTTGCACAGAGGACATTCGTAGACAAACTGCGCAGAATCCAAAGAGAAGCGCGTTTTTTCCCTATCTGTGTCGAGATATAATAGCATCACAAGAGAAAAACAACCGTTGTGTGTTGTTGTTATGTGAGAGGAGACCATTCATGAAAGTAGGCATTATCGGTGCCGGCCGTATCGGCAAGGTACACGCAAAAAACATCTCTATGTTTGTTCCAGAGATGGAGATTAAGACGATTGCAGATCCGTTTGCAAACGATGCAACGAGAGAATTTGCAGCACAGTACCACATCCCGAATGTTTCGACTAATGCGGCTGATATTTTAGATGATCCGGAAATCGAAGCAGTTCTGATCTGCTCGTCCACGGACACCCATTCGCACTTCATTATTGAGGCAGCAAAGGCAAAGAAGCACATCTTTTGCGAGAAGCCGATTGATTACGATCTGAACAAGGTACATGAAGCGATTAACGCCGCAAAGGACGCTGGCGTCAAGCTGCAGATCGGTTTCTGCCGCCGCTTTGACCACAACCATCGTGCTGTATATGATATGGTACAGCAG
>NZ_JBNMHC010000390.1:0-1939 GCF_050872565.1 Butyricicoccus sp.
ATAATCAAATTTTCCCAACGGAATGTCGTAATCAACACGGATCAAGCCCTTCAATACCAAAGCCTGAACTGCCCAGCTATATTCTTCCTGTGAAAATTGGGAATCTTCCAAATAAATCGGTGTTTTTAAGTTCCAGCTGGCAGCGACCGGAAGAAACGGTGTTACCGCCAGAGCTTGCAGCAAGGCATATTCCGCCGGAACCAAGGTCAGCGAATGGCACGATCCGCCGCAGCACGCACCGCAATGATTTTTTCCGCAATCTTTTCCGCAGCTTTTGGAACAACTCATATGCATCTCTCTCCTTTCGTGATAAATATATCTCAATTTATCGTAACGGAAAACGCAAGGTCTGTCAATTGTCTTTTTTTCGCAAATATGCTATGATAACAGTATCCATCATACACAGAGGAAAAACAAAAGTAGGAGGAATATTTTATGCGCAATTTTGAGTACAATACGCCGACTCATGTCGTTTTTGGCAAGGATTCTGTTGAAAAAGTAGGTCCACTTGTCGCAGCGCAGGGCTGCAAGAAAGTCCTGATTCATTATGGCGGCGGCAGTGCCAAGCGCAGCGGTCTGCTGGACCGTGTCGCACAGTCTTTGGACAAGGCTGGTATCGCTTCCGTTATGTTGGGCGGTGTTGTGCCAAATCCTCGCCTGAGCTTGGTTCGGGAAGGCATTGATCTGTGCCGCAAAGAAGGCGTTGATTTCATTCTCGCTGTCGGCGGCGGTTCTGTCATTGATTCCTCCAAGGCAATCGGCTATGGTCTTGCCAATCCGGGAGATGTTTGGGATTACTATCTCAAGAAAGTCGTACCGACCGCCTGTACACCGATTGGTGCCGTTTTGACCATCGCCGCAGCGGGCAGTGAAATGAGCAATTCTTCCGTCATCACAAATGAAGACGGTTGGCTCAAGCGCGGTTTGAACTGCGAATGCTGCCGCTGTCGTTTTGCTGTTATGGATCCGACCATTACGTATACCCTTCCAGCATATCAGACTGCCAGCGGTGCTTCTGACATCATGATGCACACGATGGAGCGATACTTCACCGCCGAGAGCGATCCGATGGGTTTAACAGATGAGCTGGCAGAGGGTCTGCTTCGTTCCGTGATGCGCGATGTGCAGACTGCCCTGAACAATCCGCAGGATTATGATGCGCGTGCCGGTCTGATGTGGGCAAGCAGCTTATCCCATAACGGTCTGACCGGATGCGGTACAGATGGCGGCGACTGGGCTTGCCATCAGCTGGAACATGAATTGGGCGGCAAATATGACATTGCACACGGCGCTGGTCTGTGTGCCGTATGGAGTAGCTGGGCACGCACTGTTATGCCTGCCAATCCGGCACGATTCGCCAAGTTCGCCGTTCGTGTACTCGGCGTAGAAGCCGATGCCGATGACACAGAGACCGCCAATCGCGGTATTGACGCCATGGAAGCCTTTTTCCATTCGATTGGTATGCCGACACGCATTTCCGAGATGGGCATCACGCCGTCAGAAGACGATCTGCGAGAGCTTGCCTACAAGTGTACGTATACGGACACGCGAACGATTGGACAATTCGTGGTTTTGGACAAGGAAGCCATTTATCAGATTTACAAAAAGGCTGCCCAGTAAGCCAATACAAGAAAACATCCAGCTCGTCTTTGAGCTGGATGTCTTTTGTTCTCTTTATGGATGACAAATATCCGGTATGCCGATGTCTGCCAAAACAACGGTACCACAAAAAGCCTTTGCCGCTTCCGCGATATGTACCTGCTTATACGAGTCAAACGCAATGGTACAATCTGCTCGTACTGCGCCCTCCGCCGCGATACCGGTGTCCGCCTGTAATCCGCTCGGCAAATCCAATGCGGCAATATACGTGCCGGAACGCTGCATGAGATCACAGGCTTTTCGTCCGGACGGGCGCAATTGTCCATGAAATCCTGTACCG
>NZ_JBNMHC010000391.1:0-1937 GCF_050872565.1 Butyricicoccus sp.
ACGATGACGATTGCTGCTGTGGACATGACCACCATCATGAGCACGAAGAACCGCTGCAGCGTTCTGCAACGACCGGCGGCACGACAAAGATTTATCATCTGGAGAATCTGGATTGTGCGAACTGCGGCGCAAAGATTGAAAACCGCATCAACGCCATGGAAGGCGTGTCGGATGCTGTTTTGACCTTTGCGACCATGCAGCTGCGTGTCACGGCACCGAATCATACCGGTCTGGCAGAAAAAATGGTACAGACCGCCCGTGCGGTAGAGCCGGATATTCAGATTATCCCGCCGGAAGAGGCGAAAAAAGCATCGAAAAAAGACGACAGCAACAAAAAAGATATTGTTCAGCTGATTCTCGGTGCAGTGTGCATGGCAATTGGTCTTGCGCTGAGCCATTTCGGCGCACCGATGCCTGCTTATTTGGCCGTGTATCTGATTGGCTATGTGATTCTTGGCAGAGAAGTCGTTTGGACAGCAGTCCGCAATTTGACAAGCGGCCATGTCTTTGACGAAAACTTCTTGATGTCTGTGGCAACCATTGGTGCGTTCTGCGTCGGTGATTTTGCGGAAGCTGTCGGCGTTATGCTGTTCTTCCAGGTTGGCGAGCTGTTCGAGCATGTTGCTGTCGAGAAGAGCCGCAGTCAGATCATGGAGGCTGTCGATCTCCGACCGGAGACCGTGCAGTGGGAGCATGACGGCAAGATCGAGACGATTCCGGCAGAAGAAGCCGAAGTTGAAGATATTTTGGTTGTTCGTCCGGGCGACCGCGTGCCGCTGGATGGCGTTGTAGTAGAGGGCGAGAGCTTTTTGGATACCTCTGCTGTCACCGGTGAACCGGTTCCGATTCGTGTCCAGAAGGGCGATGAGCTGATTAGCGGCTGCGTCAATGCTTCTGGCTTGCTGCGGATGAAAGTGAGCAGACCGCTTTCCGAGTCCATGGTAACCCGTATTCTGGACGCCGTGGAAAATGCAGCGGCGAGCAAGCCGAAAATCGACCGCTTTATCACGAAGTTTGCCCGCGTCTATACCCCAATTGTCGTTGCCATTGCTGTTCTGACCGCAGTGATTCCGTCTTTGGTAACCGGAAACTGGATGCATTGGATTTACACCGCATTGACGTTCTTGGTTATCAGCTGCCCGTGCGCACTGGTGCTCAGCGTTCCGCTGGCATTCTTTGCGGGCATCGGCACAGCGTCCAAGAGCAATATCCTGTTCAAGGGCGGCATTTCGCTGGAAGCACTGGCGGATGTCAAGGCGGTTGCTCTGGATAAGACCGGTACCATCACCAAGGGTACGTTTACCGTCACCGCTTTGGAACCGGCAGAGGGACTGAGTGAACAGGAGCTTCTTGAGCTGGCAGCAGCTTGTGAGACTTCTTCAACGCATCCAATTGGCGTCAGCATTGTATCTGCTGCCAAGGAGCGCGGTCTGGATGTTCCACAGCCGCATGACATCCAGGAAGTTGCCGGTCATGGCATTTGTGCGGATGTGAATGGTGTACAGCTGCTGTGCGGCGGCAAGAAGCTCATGGACAGCTATCAGGTTGACCTGCCGCAGCTTTCGGCAGTTGGCGGCGCAACCATCATTTATCTGGCGCGTGACGGAAAATTTGCCGGACGCATCTGCATTTCGGATACCATCAAGGAAGATGCCGTTGCTGCTCTGGCAAAGATGAAGCAGCAGGGCGTTGTGTCCGCGATGCTGACCGGCGATGCGCAGGAGAGCGCAGAGGCCATTGCCGCAGAGGCTGGCGTACAGGATATTCATGCGCAGCTTCTGCCGCAGGATAAAGTCAGCTGCTTGCAGAACATTCGAGAAAAATACGGTCCGGTTATGTTTGTCGGTGACGGCATCAACGATGCACCGGTACTCGCTGGCGCGGATGTCGGTGCGGCAATGGGAACCGGCGCAGATGCAGCGATTGAAGCGGCAGAT
>NZ_JBNMHC010000392.1:0-1936 GCF_050872565.1 Butyricicoccus sp.
GCCGCTGATTTCCGGTACTGTTCCGGTAAAATCATAAGCAACGACCATAATGCCAAGCATGTTGACCGAATCATTCATATCCGCATACTGCTGCAAGGCTTTCTGTTCAGCCTGATACGCCGCCTGATTGGCTTTGAGCGTAGTTTCCTGAGACAGAAGTGCATTGAGCTGCGCCGTCGCAGAATCCACCTGTGCGCTCGCCTGCGCCAGCTGTTTGGATGCCTCATCTGCCGAGCTGTCCAGCTTGGATTTGCCAGAATTGAGTTGTGCCTTGGCATCATCTATCTGTGCTTGGCTGTCATCCAACTTCTTTTTGGCATCGGCAAGGCTCTTGTCCACAGATGCCAGTACTTTATCATTGACCGCATCAATTTTATCCTGATCCAGAACAACCTGTACTTCCGGCGTGATGAGGCCTGTCGTGCTGACCGAAGCCACACCGTCCAGACGCTCAAAGCCCGGCAGCAGCTCATCGCTGACATACTGAGAGACCTCTTTCGCGTCTTTGCCATCCACATCGACACTGGCGACGAGAACCGGCATCATATCCGGCGTAATCTGCATCATAACCGGCGTGCCGGAATTTTCCGGAAGGTTTCCCTTAATCTGGTCAATGGTATTGCTCATCTCGATGCTGACCGCATTCATATCGGTTCCCTGTTCAAATTCGAGAATGACAACACCGACATTTTCATTGGATGTCGACGTAATATTCTTCAGTCCCGTTGTACTGCCGAGTGCCGATTCCAAAGGCTTGGTCACTTCCCCTTCGACAGACTCCGGCGAAGCGCCCGGATCCGTTGCATAGACGACCATGTACGGCAAATCCATATTCGGCAGCAAATCTGTTGTCATCTTGGTAAACGCTACCACACCGAGCACAAGCACCAATATGATGCCGACCAAAACGGTAAATGGTTTCTTTACGCTGATTGTTGGCATTGTGTCCCTCCTGTAAACCGATTTCCGACCGACCGGTCGGTTTTAACATAGTGTAGCATACGACACGGCCTCCGTCAAACCATTTTTCCCTTTTGAGACAGGAAACAAACACCCCACTGGACAGTCTGTTGGTTTTGCGATACACTGACAGACAAAAGGAGGCATGATTTATGTCCAATCTCATCCGAAAAGCCTGTCTTGCCGATCTGCCGCAGCTGCAAGCCATTTATAACGACGCTGTTTTGCATTCCACAGCGACGTTTGATCTATCTCCGCGCAATGACGCCGACCGTCTTGCTTGGTTTCAGTCACATCAGGGAAAATATTTGCTGCTCGTCTATGAAACAAACGGGGTCATCGCCGGATATGCATCGCTCTCCCGCTATCGAGAACGTCCGGCATTTGATGGTGCCGTTGAACTGTCCATCTATCTGCACCCTGATTTTCGCGGACAGCACATCGGTCACGCGCTGATGCAAAAAATTCTCGCCTTTGCCGAACAACGACCGGATATTGATACGGTGATCTCTCTCATTACCAGCGAAAACGCTGTCAGTATTCATCTGCACGAGGTTTTTGACTTTTCCCTGTGCGGTATCATTCGCCATTGCGGCAGAAAATTCGGCAGATGCTTAGATTTAAGTATTTATCAAATCACATTCGCCTGATATATGCACTATGCACAAAATATCCTCTTGCATTTCGTCTGTTATACCATAGACAACACAAAGAAATTCCTGTATGATAGAAACATAAACAAGAATCATTCCTAGTTTCAGAAGGAGGGAATTTCTATGATCGACCGCAAAGCATACAACAGCATCTCGTACTCGATTGCAATCGTCGGCAGCTTGCAGGACGGCAAGTACCGCGGCTGTGTGGTAAACTCCTTGCAGCAGCTCACCTCGTCTTCTCCGGCAAAATTTGCCGTTACGCTCAACAAATACAATCTGACCGAAGCCGCTGTCGAGCAGACCGGTGCATTTTGTGCAAC
>NZ_JBNMHC010000393.1:0-1936 GCF_050872565.1 Butyricicoccus sp.
AGAATATCATAAATCCATCATCCTGTCAAGCACTTTTTTCTTCCGATCAGTACTTTTTTCATTCAACTGATGTATTCGTGATGCCCTCTCGTTGAGTGCCTGAATAGAATACACCTTTTTCGCCACAAAGTCAACACTTTTTTCACCTTTATTCGCGTTTTTTTGTGTAACTTCGTTGTTTTTCCTCATTTTGTACACAAAAACTGTCCTTCAGCGCATTTCTGCGCCAGAGGACAGTTTTCCCCAGTAAACAGATTTTACTTCTCTACTTTCTTGGACTCACGCTCCAACAGTTCCTTCATGATCTGCGGATATTCCTTGTCAAGCTTGTAGAACAGCATGACAAAAATCATGATGCAGCCGAGAACGGTAACGCCCCAGATAAACATATTAGAGATTGTAGCAAGTGCTGCTTCCGACTGTACAGCCAATGCGCCGTCATAGCCAGCAGAAGCCATGATAGTACCAATCAGTGCGTTGCCAATGCCCTGGCCAAACTTCTGACCGGAAGTAGCTGCTGCCTGAATCGCACCAGCCGTACGGATGCCCGTCTTCCACTGACCATATTCAATAGCATCAGCAATCATTGTAAAGATGAGGCCCAGAATCGGCGTCATGCCGATGCCGCGCAGCAGACCGCCAATGGTAACAACAGTTACACTCGTCGGGCCAACCAGAACGATCAGAGAGCCTGCGATAACGAACAGTGCGCCAATGATGCACCAGTTGCGCTTGCTTGTCCAATGCATGATTTTGCCAAGGATTAGTGTTGCAACAATCGTAATGCCATAACAAGCCGTATTAACATTACCTACAATCGTTGTATCGCCAATGATCCATTTGCAATAGTAGGTTGTAACGGTACCAGAGAAAGTCTGATACATAGCAAACGCAACGAAGAACAGGAACAGCATAATAAAGTACTTGTTCTTGAACAGAGCCGGAATTGCCTGCTTCAGCGGAACCTTTTCCTCGCCAAAATCGTCGAGTACCTGTACGCGCTCACGGGTGGATGCAAAGCAGAACAGCATCATAGCCGCTGCACCAAACGCATAGATCGCAGTCAGAATAATCCAGTTTCTCTGGCTATCCATACCTCCATTCGGCATTAGATTCAAAATCTTGGTAAAGAACAGGGTAATCAGAATATTGCCGATCGGACTCATTGCCATACGAATGATGTTGGTATCTGCACGTTCCTTCTGGTCACGTGTCATATAAGACAGTGTTGTAGCAAACGGCAGCTGGAACATCGTGTAAACAACCGTCAGCATCAGGTTATACGTAATGAAGATGTAAATGCCCTGTGCCATCTGTCCAACCTGCGGAACCGTCATCAGCAAAATAGCTGCGACAGCATACGGGATGGACATCCACAGCATCCAAGGACGAGCGCGGCCGTACTTGGAACGCGTGCGGTCAATGATAAAGCCCGCAGTAATATCGGAAACGCCGTTAAATACCTGAGAAATCGCAATAATCATACCAATAACTGCCGCATTGACATGCACAACATCGGTATAGAACATAACCAGCAAGCTGGAAGCAATGGTAAATACGATGTTGGTCGAAATTTCACCACAGCCAAATGCGAACTTCTCAAAGCCTGATACGCGATCTTTTTTAATGAATTTTCCGTATCCATTTAAGTTCATAATTCTCTCCCTCTCTTCTATTTTATGTTTACTTGCTGATAGTAGCCTTCAGTGCATCGATAGAAGTCTCCAGACCAGCCTCAACAGACATGGTGAGGTCTTCCATCTCCAGAGATACATAACCATCGTAACCCATCATATGGCAAACGGAGAAGAATTCCTTCCACCACTGGAGGTCACGGCCGCAGCCAACAGCGACATAGTTCCAAGTACGATCCTTGGAGCACTCTACCGGCAGGTTCTCCAGCAGACCGTCAACGTCTACATTGTAACGCTCCGGA
>NZ_JBNMHC010000394.1:0-1933 GCF_050872565.1 Butyricicoccus sp.
AATTAAGCCAAAATCTTGAGCAAAACCGCTTATCAGCAATGCTCTTTTCTATTTTTATTATACCGGATTTTATGCCGTTGTCAAGAATGTGATTTGTATTCTCCCCTGTCATACTCCCCTCTCCCATCTCATACACTGGGAGAAAGGGAGGGATGTCTATGACCGGAAGCGGTGGGCTGAGCAGCGGCGAGGTGCAGCTGTCGAGACAGCAGCACGGTTCCAATCGTCTATCCGAATCCAGCGGAAGCAGTCTATTTTCTCGGTTTTTATCTGGTTTTTCCGACCCGATCATTCGCATTCTGCTCATTGCGCTGTGCATCAATCTGTTATTCATGCTGCGCGGTGCGCCGTGGTTTGAAACCGCAGGCATTGCCGCCGCCGTGTTTCTGGCAACCTTTGTCTCTGCCCTATCTGAATATGGCAGTGATGCGGCGTTTCGTCGAATGCAGGCAGAAGCCGCTAAAGTGACCTGCCGCGTCCGACGAGATGGCGGCAGTGTGTTTGTCATTCCCTCAGAGGATGTCGTGTGCGGCGATTTAATTCTACTGCAAGCGGGAGAAAGCGTTCCCGCTGACGGCATCCTGCGCGAAGGCAGATTAGAAGTCAATCAATCCGCCTTGACCGGTGAAAGTCATGACATGCGCAAAACAGCAGATGCAGAATTGCTGCGCGGCAGTGTCGTCACTTCCGGCGAAGGCATTTTGGAAGTCACCGCCGTCGGCAGCAAAACAATATACGGCAGCATGGCGGGACAATTGCAGGAAGACACGCGTGAAAGCCCGCTGCATGTTCGTCTGGATGCTCTTGCAGGCAGCATCAGCAAGCTGGGCATGGCGGCAGCGATTCTCGTCGCGGCGTCCGATTTGTTTTTGTGTTTGGTGATACAAAACGGTATCCAGCAAGGGTTCACCTCTGTGTTGCAGCACATCCTGCACGCGGTCACTCTGGCAGTGACAGTGCTCGTTGTCGCCGTGCCGGAAGGTCTGCCGATGATGATTACCGTTGTTTTGTCGTCAAACATGCTGCGCATGATGCGCGATCATGTGTTGGTTCGGCGATTAACCGGCATTGAGACCGCCGGAAGCATGAATCTCTTATTTACCGACAAAACAGGTACGCTGACATGCGGACAGATGACCGCAGAGGCGATTTTTTCCGGCGATGGCACGCGATTTGACGGAATGCAGGTGCTGCATCGCAGTGCGCCGGTGCTGTTTCAACAGATTTATGCCGATTGTCGCTATAATACCGGCGGCACGCTGTCCGCCAACGGAATCGCAGGCGGCAATGCGACAGACCGCGCCTTATTACACGCGATTGCGCCGTTTGATACCGGACAAACACAGGCACTCAGCCAGCGCATTCCCTTTTACTCCAACCGAAAATATGCCGCAGTCCGTCTGACCACACAAATGCGAACGCTGGTGCGCGGTGCGCCGGAACTGCTTCTTCCCTGCTGTACCCAATATCTCGCACCGGACGGAACGGTACATGCATATCCTTCACACAGGTTATCCCAAATCATGCGTGAACAATCCGCATCCGGCGGACGGCTGCTCGCCATGGCAGTCACCGACCAAACCGTATCGGATACCCAGCTGCCGCACGGCATGATTTTGACCGCCTTGCTCGTCCTGCGCGATCCGCTGCGCCGCGAGACTCCGCAGGCAATTCATCAGTTATCTCAAGCAGGCATTCGCACCATCATGCTGACCGGCGATCATCCCGACACCGCTCGCGCCATTGCCAAACGCTGCGGCATTGTCTCTGATGCCCATCCGCTCGTGATAGACAGCAGACAACTGCACAGCTGGTCAAAGCAAGAGCTGATGCAGCAGCTTCCTCGGCTCGCCGTCGTCGCACGGGCACTGCCAGCAGACAAAGTGCGCCTGATTCAGGCCGCACAGGCAGCCGGTCTCGTCGCAGGCATGAC
>NZ_JBNMHC010000395.1:0-1920 GCF_050872565.1 Butyricicoccus sp.
AATCATGACATAGCGAGCCAGAGAGCAGATACGCTCCGAACGCATCGGATTACGCTTATACGGCATCGCAGAAGAACCAATCTGATGTGCTTCAAACGGCTCTTCCAGTTCCTTCAGATGCTGAAGCAGACGCATATCTGTAGCGAACTTACTTGCAGACTGTGCAATGCCGCCCAGCGTTGCAACAACCTGTGCATCAATCTTTCTGGAATAGGTCTGACCGGATACCGGAACAACGCCGTCAAAACCGAAGTCAGCAGCAATCATCTGCTCCATCTTGCGAATCTTATCATGATCGCCGTCAAACAGCTCCATAAAGCTTGCCTGTGTACCGGTGGTGCCCTTCGAGCCGAGCATACGCATGTTGGCAATGCGGAATTCCAGTTCGTCCAGATCCATCAGCAGCTCATTGATCCACAGAGTAGCACGCTTGCCAACGGTGGTCAGCTGTGCCGGCTGGAAATGGGTAAAGCCCAGAGTCGGCATGTCCTTATACTTTGCAGCAAAATCAGACAGACGATGAATGACAGCAACCAGCTTCTTGCGAACCAGCTTCATGCCTTCCTGCATCTGAATGATGTCGGTGTTGTCGCCTACATAGGCAGAGGTTGCACCCAGATGAATGATGCCAGCAGCCTTCGGAGCGACCTTGCCGAAGGTGTATACATGTGCCATAACATCATGGCGTACTTCCTTCTCGCGCTTCTTTGCTACTTCATAATCAATGTTGTTGATGTTGGCTTCCATCTCATCGATCTGCTCCTGCGTAATCGGCAGACCAAGCTCCTTCTCAGCCTTTGCGAGAGAAACCCACAGACGGCGCCAGGTGGAGAACTTCATATCCGGAGAGAAGATATACAGCATCTCCGGGCTGGCATAACGGGAACAAAACGGACTTTCGTATACGTTGCTCATACTCATTAAATTCCTTTCCTGGCGCTGGTTTTCCCTTGCGCCACATACAAAACAGTGTTTCTTTTATTTTAGGCGAAAATCGACCAAAAGGCAAGGTGATTTGTATACAAAATTGCCTATGTACAAGAGATACAATTTTGGAGAAAAAAAGAAGCTATTAGGGTGGTTATCTAATAGCTTCTTTTCTAACGAAAAATCCTATAATTTACGCCTCAGCGATGAACTTCTCCAGACGGTCGAGACCCTTGTCGATGTTCTCCATCGAGGTTGCATAAGACCAGCGCAGATAGTTCGGTGCAGCGAAAGAAGTGCACGGAACAGTTGCTACGAGAGCCTTCTCCAAGAACAGAGAAGCAAAGTCGCCGTCGTTCTCAATCTTCTTGCCGTACATGGTCTTGCCAACAAAGCTGGACATATCCATCATGACATAGAAGGCACCCTGCGGCTTGATGCAGGAAACACCCTCAATCTTGTTCATGCGCTTTACCAGATGATCGCGGCGCTTCTCGAACTGCTGACGCATCTCCTCAACAGAGGACTGATCGCCTTCCAGTGCTTCTACAGCTGCCCACTGTGCCATAGTTGCCGGAGCACCGGTGGAATGGCTGACATAGCTGGACATTGCCTTAGCGACGGTCGGATTTGCCAGTGCGTAACCGACACGCCAGCCGGTCATAGCGTAGGTCTTGGATACACCGTTGATAACGATGCACTGCTCCTTCATTGCCGGAGAAACCGATGCAATAGAAGTGTATTCCAGTCCATCATATACGAGCTTGTAGTAAATATCATCTCTCAGGACATAGATGCCGTGCTTCTCACAGACAGCAGCCAGTGCTACCAGCTCTTCTCTGGTATATACCCTGCCGGTCGGGTTGGACGGGGAGTTGAGCATGAACATCTTGGTTTTTTCGGTAATTGCTGCTTCCAGCTCTTCTGCAGTAATCTTGAAATGATGCTCAGCAGTAGCGCGAACTTCTACCGGAACAGCACCAGCCATACGAA
>NZ_JBNMHC010000396.1:0-1919 GCF_050872565.1 Butyricicoccus sp.
ACAATCGCTACGGTATAATAGCCGCGATGATCCGCCTGCTGAAGCAGCTTAATCGCATCGACAATGGAAGAATTGTCCACCACTGCGCCAAACGGACACTGGAACACGCAGGCACCACAGCTGATGCACTTGTCATAGTTGATTTCTGCCTTCTGCACATCGTTCATCTTGATTGCGCCGACCTTGCAGGCGCGCTCACACGGACGAACGTTCTCGGTAATTGCTTCGTATGGACAGGCCTTGGCACAGCGGCCGCAGTGAATACATTTCTCCGGGTCAATTTCCATCTTGCCGGATTTGGTTCTGCTGATCGCGCCCTTTGGACAGGCCTTCATACAGCGATGTGCCAGACAGCCGCGACAGGCATTGCTGACCGTGTAACGGTCTACCGGACATTCGTCGCAGGCAATATCAATAACCTGAATGACGCTGTCGCCGCGGTCTCCGCCCAGTGCTGTGTGCACGCGCTCACCAACAATTGCGCGCTCCTTATAAATACAGCAGCGCATCGTCGGCTTTTTGCCCGGAATAACCTCAAGCGGAACGGAATAGTACACATCTTCCATTTTTTCGTTCAGCGCGTGTTCCGCCACTGCACGAAGTACCTTATATTTTATCTTTTGGACGTCGGTCTCAAAACTTCTCATGCACGCCTCTCCTCTTCCCAAAATGCGAGCTTGTTTTATTCTTAACAAATGTATTGTATCGTAACAAATGTTACTTGTCAATCATACCCCGCGCCCTTTTCGCCGGATGCTTTTTGCTATTCATTCCTTCACTGAGCAATTACTTTGACTTTTTTGATTCATTGTTTATCAACTTGCCGGAATATTCCGCTGGCCATGTCTATTTTCACAAGTTTTACAGAAATTTCCGACAAAATTTCATCAGTCTTTGTCCGCTGTACGGAACTGTGCAATGCCGGTTGCATACAGACTGCCGCCCTGTGCATCCATGGATACAATTGCCGGGAAATTCTCAACCGTCAGACGCTTGACCGACTCGCAGCCCAGCTCATCATAGGCAACGACTTCCAACGACTTGACAGAATCCGCAATCACTGCACCTGCGCCGCCGATGGCAACCATATAAACGCAGCCGTACTTCTGCATCGCATCATGTACCTTCTGGTTGCGCACACCCTTGCCAATCATACATACCTGACCCTTCTCAATGAGAGTCGGAGAGAACGGATCCATACGACCGGAAGTTGTCGGACCACAGGAACCGATCACCTGACCCGGCTTTGCCGGTGTCGGGCCTGCATAATAAACCACGGAATCCTGAATATCAAACGGTACCTGCTCGCCATTTTCCAGTGCTGCCAGAATCTTTTTATGCGCCGCATCGCGTGCGGTGTACACGGTACCCGTCAAAGACACGGTATCTCCCGCCTTGAGTATTCCAACATAATCGCGCAGCTGCGATGTTTTCAAGTCATAATGTGCCATCGAATAACCTCGTTTCCTATTATTTTATTCTTATTTCATTATAACAGGGAAGTTTTTGAAATACAACCAAATCCCTTGAATTCCTCATATAGGAATGATACAATGAAACGGAATCAAAATAAAATAGGAGGAATAATTACCGATGATTACCATCAAAGACATCGACGAAGCTGCACAGCGTCTGCAGCCTGTCGTACACAATATCCCGCTCTCCTCTTCGACTACCTTCTCCGGCATGACCGGCGCAGAGGTATTTCTGAAGTGTGAGAACCAGCAGAAGACCGGCTCCTTTAAGGTGCGCGGCGCATACAACAAGATTATGAAGCTGTACGAGGCAGGCGGACTCAAATCTGTCATCGCTTCTTCCGCAGGCAACCACGCACAGGGTGTTGCTTTTGCCGCAAGACAGATTGGCATTCCGGCTACGATTTGTATGCCGCGTTCTACCCCGATTGCCAAGGTTTCCGC
>NZ_JBNMHC010000397.1:0-1904 GCF_050872565.1 Butyricicoccus sp.
GCACGGCAAACAGCACGCAGTCATACACATCATCCTGTTTGACTCCGAAAGCCGGGCATCGCACCGATGCATAGATAACAGCCAATACCACGCCGCACATAATGAGAATACCATACCAGTAAATCGGCTTGGATGCAATATGAAAGGCGATATTAGAGAGATGAAATTCCAGTCCTAAGCCCGGAAAGGAAACGACTTGTTCCATATGTTATCCCTCCTTCTGCGGCACAATCACTGCCATAGCTGTTCGATTGGGCTTAGCCCATGCTTGTACGCGCTGTACAATTTCCGCCTGTGTGATGCTTTGGAATACCTCTGCAAAATCAAACGCCATCGCGCCGGAGAACACCGCTTCTACCTGCATCCGGCACACGCCGCTCGCATCGCTGCTGCGGCGAATATACTTGCCATAGAGTGCTTTTTTGGTTCTGCGGAATACTGCTTCATCGATTCCTTCGTCTGCGATGCGCTGTATCTCGCGTTCCAACGCTTCGCGCACGGCATCCGGATCGTTGGTCTCGCCGCTGAACAGAGCACATGCGCCGCCTGCAAACGTAAAGTAATCTGGATCAAAGGTTCGATCCACCAGACCTCGCTGATATAATGTATCATACAGCACGGTTGACTTGCCGCAGACGCATTGTGCTGCCAGTTCACCAATCAGCTGCTGCCGATACATGTCGCTCGGCACATCATCTTTGCAGCCCAGCATAAAGATCGGACGGGATACTGCCATTTTGCGCTCCCAGCGCGGCTGCGCCGCGGTTTCCGGCTCATCTCCATACGACCGAGCAGCAATCTCTGCGGCATCTGCCGGTGTGATGCGCTGTGCCAGTTCAACTACACGATCAAATTCATATTGTCCGCAAACAACCAATGCCAAATTTTTTGGGGAATAGAAGCCGCGATGGCACAGATTTAAAACAGCCGGATCAATCGGCGCAATTGTCTGCTTGCTTCCTGCGACAGAAATGCGCACCGGATGCACGGCATACAAGGCTTGCAGCACGCCGACATAGGCCGCCCAGCCCGGTGTATCCTCCAACATATCAATTTCCTGACCGATAATGCCTTTTTCCTTCGCCACATTTTCATCGGTGAAATACGGCGTTGTGACAAAGCGCAGTAAAATCTCTAAGTCTTCATAAAACCGATCCGTGCACGTAAAATGATATGCCGTCATGGTATGACTGGTAAATGCATTCGGCTGTGCCCCTCGCGCCGAAAACTTTTGCAGCGCGTTGCCGTCCTCTTCCTCAAACAGCTTGTGCTCCAGAAAATGCGCAATGCCCGGTGTGACATCATGTTTTTGTCCATCCAGTTCAAAATGGCAGTCAATGGAACCAAAATCTGCCGCCAACATGGCAAATGTCTTTTCACTGTCCGAACGCGGAATGCAATAGATACGCAAACCATTGGGCAAGACTGTCATTTGAATCTGCTCATCCAGCTGCGGATAACCATGTGTCTCCATCTTATGCACCCACTCCCTTCAGAAAATAAACGGTATCCGGCACGGCTTTTTGGGCTGCTGCCGTCACCTGTTCCAGCGTCACTGTCTCAATGCGGGCAATCAGCTGTTCCAGCGTCTCGTCACTACCAAGCAGTGCCTGTGTCTGATAAAAATTCTCCAATGCGAACGGAGAATCGAACATCGTGTGCAGCGAAGCGCAAATCGAACGCTTGGCATTGTCCACTTCTTCCTGTGTCAGGCCGCCCGCTTGAATGTCCGATAACTGGCGCAAAATCTCTGTTCGTGCTTTTTCTTCACTGTCGTTTTCAATACCAGAGGTGACAGCGATAACGCCCTTGGTTTTTTCTGTCTGTGAAGAGGCATAATAGCACAGGCTCATCTTTTCCCGCACATGGCAGAACAGTCGAGAGGCTGTACTGCCGCCAAAGCA
>NZ_JBNMHC010000398.1:0-1895 GCF_050872565.1 Butyricicoccus sp.
AGCATTGCTCAGATTATCTACCACTACGACGTCATGACCTGCCTGCTGCAGTTCAATGACGGTATGACTGCCAATATATCCGGCACCGCCGGTAATCAAAATTTGCATTGTACGTTCTCCTTTTTGAAGCTCTTTGTTCTATTATACTGCCATATCGCTTCCAGTACAATGTCTTTTTTACTCAATCGGGAAGGTCACGCGCCAGTTTCCCTGTGTTGCGCCATGATTGGCAATCTGGAAATCGCCGCACAGCTGATACTGGGAAATCCGATCCTGTGGAACATCAAAGACAAATTCATAATAATTATCCGTATCATCGTCTGATAGGAAACACTGCGAATAGTCCTCATCTACTTGCTTTCCGCTGGCATCGGTCAGCCAAACACACGCGTTATTATCGGTATTGCGGAAGTCGCGCATCGCCATCTGCACATGCAGTTTGCCGTCGATATATCCCACGCCGGTGAAATCAATACCCGGAATTTCCTGCAAGATCGTGTTATTCTCGTCCGGCTTGAGCACCGTGTGCTGTCCCGTAAACAAGCTGGCATCGTCATCCGAGCCGCCGCCACCGCCGGTAATCTCTTTTTTGGTCGTCTGCGGCTGTTCCAAGGCAGCATCCAGCGCGTGCGGGATGGTATAGCTGTTCTTTTCCTGTTTTCCGCTCAAAAACTGCGACAGCATAAAGGTCACTTTGTCCTTGACCAGATCCTTGCCGTTCATGGACGTGATGTTGATATAAAACCGCGCGGTCTGGGTATCCGGGTCATAGGTAACACGCTCACAGCCGCTGGCCGTATCCTGCGCTGTAATAATATGATAGCTGTCCATCAGATCTGTGGTCTCATCAATGCGGCCTTTTTTGTCCATATCGCGCAAAGTGACGTAAGCCTGTGCGTTATTGCCGGAAATTGACGCCGATTCCACTTCCAAGCGGATGCCGTTGTCATCGCAAGTTTTATTCACCGGCACAAAATGCTGGGCAAGTGCCGGAGAGACCGCACACATCATAGCGTATGCACTATCACTGTTTGCTGCCAGCGCGGACAGCGTGAAATTCAGGCAGACACACACAGCGGCAACCGCAGCGACTGGACGCAGGACACGGCGCGTGCGGGACATGCGCCGCACAGGATGCTTCCGCGCTTGCGTCATAACCTCCTGTACCAGTTGTTCATTGGGCTTCACTTGCTGCATCATATGTTGATACTTGCGTTTCATCGTCATTCTCCTCTCTCAAAAGCTCTCGCAGCATGTCTCGTGCACGGGTCAGTTGGGAACGAACCGTGCCGCCGCGGCGGTGCAGGGCCTGTGCGATTTGTTCGGTCGTCATATCTTCATAGTAAAACAAATGAATGACTTCCCGATACTTGGGCGGTAATTGCTGAAGGGCATCATACAAGCCAGAATCTTCCGGTGTCTCCCAAGGAAGATTTTCTTCCAGCTCTACGGTATGTCTGCGCCAAGCAGATTTGTGCATTTTATTGCAGCAATTGACCGTCACGCGCAAAAACCATGCTTTTTCGTGCTCCTCATCGTGAAATTCCGGACATTTTTTCAGGTATCGCAAAAAGACTTCCTGAAAGATCTCATCGGCGTCATACTTCGTTCCCATTCGTGCAAACGCCAAACGATATACCATGTCGGAATATTTCCGAATCAGCTGATCGGTATCTTTGTATTGTCTCACGGTGTTTTCCTCCCTTCGCTCTATACACCCTATAGCAAGACAAATTGCTGCACGCAAAAAGAATATTTTACTCTCCCTTTTCCCTCTTGTTTTTTTAAGCATACCTGATATAATAAAGACAGATAGAAAGAAAGCACCCACTCCAAAGTGGATGCTCCAAGATTAGATGATTTTAGTGTTAAAAACTGCACCTATCCTGTTGGCC
>NZ_JBNMHC010000399.1:0-1889 GCF_050872565.1 Butyricicoccus sp.
ATTGTCGGCCGCTGTGCAGATTACGTTTTACAAAATAATCCCAATCGCTACAGTATTTTCCTGTATTCGGGCATGAAAGCACGAATGGAAAATATCAAGAAGTTCCATCCGGATCAGAATCCGGTGACGGAGACGGTCAAGATGGATCGCCGCCGTGCAGCGTATTATAAGTATCACACCGGTCAGGAATGGGGAAAGCCTTCCAATTATCATCTGTGCATTGACACCAGTACACTGGGACCGCGCACAGCAGAGGTTTTGGCTGATGTCGTACAAGCTGTACAGCAGGAAAGAGAAAGGACATAATATGAATGAAACGAAAACTCGCGGATTGAGCGTAGGCGTCCGCGTTTCATATGGCTTGGGCGATACCGCCTGCAATATTGTATTTGGTATGATTAGTGCGCTGCTGACGCTGTTTTATACAGACTATGCAGGCGTAGCAGTAGCAACCGTTGGTCTAGCAATGCTGGTTTCCCGTGTATTCGACGGATTCTCAGACGTTATCATGGGTGTTCTGGTCAGCAAGACCAAGACAAAGTGGGGCAAAGCGCGTCCGTGGATTTTGTGGATGGCTATCCCGTATGCAATCTTTGCAGTTTCCATGTTCTGCGTGCCGCAGAGCAATAACACGATTCAGTTCTGGTACATCTTTATCACGTATAATCTGTGCACCACCGTTTGCTATACCGCAATCAATGTTCCGTATGGCACCTTGTCTACGATGATGACCCGTTCTTCTCATGAACGTGACATGTTGTCTATTTTCCGCATGGCACTGTCTCCGGTAGGCAAGATTATCGCTGTTACCTTTACTTTGCCGGTTGTCAAGCTGATGGGTAATGACCAGGCGGCTTGGATTAAAACCATGAGCATCTGGTGCGTTATCGCTGTCATTCTGCTGTTTATCTGCTTCTTTAACTGCAAAGAAACCGTCAATTTGGAACAGCAGACTACAGCACAGAAGGAGAAAGTTGGCGCAGGCCGCCAGATTAAGGCTCTGCTGAGCAACCCGTACTTCTGGGCAACCCTGATTCTGTGGACGGTTACCTGTGTACATACAACCATTATCGGCACCGATCTGCCGTATTACTGCAAGTATGTACTGGGCAATGACAATATTTACAGTGTCATTTATACAGCTGAAATTATATCTCTGATTGTCGGCGCGATTGCTTGCCCGATGCTGCTGAAGAAGTTCAACAAGCGTGATCTGTCTCTGTTTGGCTGTATCGTTGTTGTCGTTGCTCATGCACTGATTATGGTCGATCCGACCAATGTCGGCTGGCTGCTTGCGATGACCATCATTCGTTCTCTCGGTCAGGCTCCGCTTACCTCGGTTGTTTTCGGTATGATGGGCGATGTAGTAGAATATGGTCAGTGGAAGAGCCATCTTCGTCAGGAGAGCTTGGTCTTTGGCGCAGGCTCGATGGGCTTCAAGATCGGCACCGGTATCACAAGTGCTGTGATGACCTTGATGCTGGAGGGCGCAGGCTTCCTCAGCTCGACGGCAGGCGGCGCTGTACAGCCGGATTCCGCGATCAGCATGATTACGACCATCTTCAAGTTCGGTCCGATTTTTGTTTGGATTGTTGCAATTATCGTTCTGGTATTCTATAAGCTGGATAAGATTTATCCGAAGGTTATGAAGGATCTGGCAGAGCGCGAAGCACGCGGAGAAATGTAAGAAAGGAGCCTTCGTTTATGTTGAAACTTGGTTATAATGAAGCTACCTGTAAGGAAAATTCTACGGTAGAAAAAGATTTGGAACTTTGCGAAAAGTATGGCTATGACTATATCGAGCTGCGTCTGGATATGCTCAAGGACTATCTCAAGACCCATACGGTCGATGACCTCAAGGCATTCTTTGCCAAGAGCCACCTGAAGCC
>NZ_JBNMHC010000400.1:0-1875 GCF_050872565.1 Butyricicoccus sp.
ACTTCGCTGTATCCTCCGGCGTGACCCTTATAGCACAGCGCCATGCCAATCAAAAACATGACGATTTCCACCGCGACAATGACGACAAACGCGACTTTTGTCTTGAGATTATATCCATTTTGATAAAAGAGAATGAGAACGGTCAGCAAAATGCCCGCGATTACGCCCACGGGAAGCGGATTGACTCCCAATGTAATGGCGTACAATACAGCAGCCAAAATGCCAATATTCATTAAAATGGTCAAAAATGCCTGCAAGCCGCGGTCTCTGCCGACCACCAGCATCAGAGCGAGCAGAATAATCGCTAAAATCTTAACCATGAGATGCCTCCTGTCTCTTTATCCACACGCGCAAAACAAGCTGCGTCATTGGCACGGCCAATACCAGACCGATAGAGCCGACCAAAAAACGTACCATCTCAAAGGACAGCACATACTCCCATACAAATGACATCGTCATCGCATTGCGCAGCATGAGCAGCATACTCGGCAGGCCGCCGCAGATATACGTGAAAAACAGAACATTGACCATCGTTCCCATAATATCATCGGATACCGCACGCACAGATTTTTTCAGCTGTGCATAAGGAATGTGCGGATCTTGTTCCAACAATTCATCCGCCGTAGAAATCAGAGAAATTGCCACATCCATGACAGCGCCCAGACCGCCGACCATTGTCTCGCAGAAAAACAGGGAGCTAAGGTCATCCGGCACGACAGCATACTCCAGCATCTGATATTGCAGAGCCGGAGACAGTGCGCGAACAAGCAAGTAAATTCCCGCCGTAACTGCGATAGAAAGCAACGTGACAATAATCGCCAACAGAGAACGTCGGTTGACGCCATTGCCAATCAGCAGAGATAGAATCGTAAACAGCAAAATCATGCAGCCCGTCAGTGCCATAATATTCCATCCTGACAGATAGCATCTCAGCGCAATGAGCAGCAAGCAGATATTGATGCACACGGACAAAAACGAGAAAAATCCCGCCCGATCCGCCACGGCAATCAGACCAATCAACAGCACAACAACAAATACATACACCAAGGTGTCGCGCTTTTGCTCCAAAATTTTTCCTGTCGTGCCATCGTGAGACAAATCGACAAGCAGCTGATCGCCTGTTGTATAGGTTTCATCTCGCACATTAGAATCGGTATATTGATTAGAAAATATTGCCGTTTTTCCTTTATACGCTCCATTTAGGATGTCTGCCGTGATGGTTTGTACATAATAATTTTCTTTATCTGCCAGCACACCACTCTGTGTTTCTGTGTGCTCGGTGCTGATATTGGTAATCTTGACGACAGTCATATCTCGATACAGCGCTGCATCATGATCGACCAGCACATAGCCAAGGATCGCAGCGACAACCAGCACGACCAACAGCATTCGTTTCTTCTTCTGTGAAAAAATAGGCCATTCCTCCTCTGTGTTCTATGATAAGATGAGAAATTTTTCTTGTCAAGCTGTATCATTGTGCCAGCTTTTCCGCATACTAGCAACAGAGGTGATACCATGTCTAAAAACAGTGCTTATTTCTCCGTCACACCGTTTGGCACCCACCGAGATGCCAAAGCTCTGCGTCAGGCATTCAATCGCTCCTGTGACGGCATCTTGTCCGTTTCCACCGACAGCGGCGGCAACCTGGTCTCTGTCGAATTTGATGACAAATCCGTCACGCCGCAAATGCTGCGAGATTGTCTGACCAACATGGGCTATACCGTCAATCATGCTCGCATGGAATATTACAGCTGACAGCGCAAAGCTCCTCTGCATCCCATGGGAAACAGAGGAGCTTTGCTGCATTCTTATAAGCTCTTGATAATCGTGCCGCCGCCGACAACGACATCTCCATCATACCAAACGGTTGCCTGA
>NZ_JBNMHC010000401.1:0-1869 GCF_050872565.1 Butyricicoccus sp.
GTCAATAATCATCAAGAAATCCTTCGGAAAATAATCCATCAACGTGTAGGGTGCAGAGCCAGGCTTGCGACCGGACAGCACACGCGAATAGTTCTCGATACCGCTGCAAAAGCCGATTTCTTCCATCATTTCCATGTCATAACGCGTGCGTTGTTCAATGCGCTGTGCTTCGACAAATTTTTCATTGTCCTTGAACCATGCCACGCGCTGTTCCATCTCTTCACGGATTTCTTGAATCGCAGTTTCCATCTTATCCTTCGGTGTGACGTAATGTGAAGCCGGATAAATTGCTGCGTGCTGCACTTCGCGCATCCGTTCACCGGTCAGCGGATTGATTTCACTGATGCGCTCAATTTCATCCCCGAAAAATTCTACTCGATAAGCAAAGGAATCGGTGTATACCGGCCAGATTTCAATCGTATCCCCGCGCACACGAAAACGATTTCGCTCGAATGCAATATCGTTGCGTTCGTATTGAATCTCTGTCAGCCGTTTCATGAGCGATTCATATGGTACCTCCATGCCCGGACGCAGAGAAATAACCATCTTTTTATAATCAATCGGGTCGCCCAATGAGTAAATACACGAGACAGACGCGACAATAATGACATCATTGCGTTCTGCCAAGGCAGATGTTGCCGAATGCCGCAGCCGTTCAATTTCTTCATTGATGGCCGAGTCCTTTTCAATATACGTATCTGTAGAAGCAATGTACGCTTCCGGTTGATAATAATCGTAATAAGAGACAAAAAATTCTACCGCATTGTTCGGAAAGAATTCGCGCAGTTCAGAGCACAGCTGTGCTGCCAGTGTTTTGTTGTGTGCCAAGACCAAGGTCGGCTTTTGCACTTCTTGTATGATATTTGCCATCGTAAACGTTTTGCCGGAACCGGTGACACCCAGCAAGGTCTGTTCCTCAAAGCCGAGCTTCACGCCCTGCGCCAGTTTTTGAATGGCTTCCGGCTGATCTCCTGCCGGTTTGTATTCTGATACTAATTCAAAATGATCCATCGCATTCTCCCGCAGTCTGTCCTATTTCTTAGTATAATACTCATTCAGTATATCATACGCCATAAAAAAAGTACAGAACAAAATCGAACATTTGTTCTGTACTTTTATTCTTATCCTTATCTTGATGCCAATGAGATCCATTGATCTTCTGCAATAATGATATGATCGACCAGCCGAACATCGATGTTCTTCAGCATCTCTCGGATTGTAGATGTCTGAACAATATCCGCACGCGACGGAGAACAGCGGCCGCGCGGATGATTATGTGCTAAGATGACATGCGCAGCATTATACTGCAAAACGCACTGAATTAGTTTGCGTATATTGATGTGAACAGAAGTCGTACTGCCCTCTGCAATATCACAAATCCGAATCAATCTGCATTGATTGTCTAACAAGACGGCCGACAGCTGTTCTCGTGGGCGTCCGATATAATATCTCAGCAAATATTCCGCCACTTTTTCCGTTGTATTAAAAACCGAACCCTGTAATTTCGAGGTCTGATAGCGTCGAAACATTGGCGGCAGCATCCGCAGAAAAGCCGCGGTCTTGGTTCCCATCCCCTCTACGCGACATAAATCTTCTGTTTCTGCCTCTAATACATTGGCCAACGAACCAAACGAGTCAATGAGGCGATGTGCCAATGGGTTGACATCGCCACGCGGAATAGCATAAAACAGCAATAATTCCAACACTTCATGATCTGCAAAGTTATCCAATCCATGTTCCAAGAAACGCTGTCGCATTCGTTCTCGGTGATTGACATGCTCTCCTCCAGCCATATGTGCTCCCTTCTCTCCCATTCAAGTCCAGACACGTCGCAATCGGGCAACTGCCGGTTCAATGTCCTCAATTGGA
>NZ_JBNMHC010000402.1:0-1864 GCF_050872565.1 Butyricicoccus sp.
CCGCAGCCGAGCAGCGCAGTCAGACCGGCATCTTCAAACTTCTTGCGGTATGCCCACTGCCAAGAGTAGTCGAAATAAGCAGAAAAGCCTTCCTCTTCACAACGCTTCTCGTAAATTGCACGCCATTCCGGGTCATCGGTATCTTCCGGCTCATAATTTGCAGTATCCATATAGTTGACACCACATGCCAGACACGCATCCATGATGGTCAGATCCTGATACGGCAGCGCAATGTTCATGACCAGATCCGGCTTGTAGTCGTGAATGAGGTCGATAACTTGCTGCACATCATCAGCATCTACCTGTGCCGTAGTGACAACCGTTTTGGTCTTTCCTGCAAGTTTTGCTGCCAGTGCATCGCACTTAGACTTGGTGCGGCTGGCAATACACAGCTCAGTAAACACCTCGCTGACCTGACAGCACTTCTGGATCGCAACACTGGCTACGCCGCCGCAGCCGATTACAAGAACTCTACTCATGTCATGTACTCCTTTTTTGTCTTGATTGTTTATACGTGTAAGGCTAACAGAAGTTCCCGCAATACCTTGCAGGCTGTCGCCGTGGATACGCCGCTGTTGTCCAGCATCGGTGCCAATTCGTTGACATCTGCCGCGACAATATTCGCTTGCGTTATGGTTCGGATTGCATCCAGCAGCTGGATAAAGCTCACGCCGCCAGCTTCCGGCGTTCCGGTTCCCGGAAATGTCGATGGATCCAAGCAATCTAAATCAATGGTCAAATAAACCGGCACCTGTGTCTGCTTGAGATGCTCTGCCAGTTCTGGCAGGCCATCAAAAGTGAATGGATGCATGTCCGTATGCTGAGAGGCAAATCGAAATTCTTCTCGTTCTCCGCTGCGAATGCAGAACTGGTGAATGCGGTCATCACCAATCAGATCGTGACAGCGCCGCAGGACACACGCATGGCTGAGCTTTGCGCCGAGATAATCGTCTCGCAGATCAGCATGAGCATCAAAGTGAACGATATGGAGATCGGGATACTTTTCCAAAACAGCACGAACAGCACCCAAAGTAACCAAATGTTCACCGCCCAACAATAACGGAAATTTTTCATCTGCTAAAATTTCCTGCGCGCGAGCGGTAATATCAGCTAGTGCCGCTTCGCTGCTGCCAAAACAAAGCTCCAAGTCGCCGCTGTCAAACACAGCGATGTCTTCCAGATCTTTGTCCTGATAGGGGCTGTATGTCTCCAAGCCGAAGCTCTCATGTCGCATAGCGGCCGGACCAAACCGTGCGCCCGGACGAAAACTCGTTGTGGAATCAAACGGCGCGCCAAACAAAACAATGTTTGCATCTTCATAGCTGCTCTCGCAGCCGATAAATGTCTCTACGTTGCGCTGCATGGCTTATTCCTCCACTTCTTCCAACATTTCTTCCAGAAAAGCTGGAAGATAAAAGGCACCTTTGTGCAGCCGCGTGGTATAATAGCGCGTGCGCATGTTGAGGGCGTTCCATGCCTCTGCATCCAAATCATCAACCGGATGATATTTTTTGCTGGCAAAGCCAAACAGCCAATATCCGGCAGCGAACGTCGGGATATGCGCCTGATACACGCGGCTGATGGGGAACGTGCTTGCAATGCGTTTGTGACTGCGCTGCATCGCATGAGCATCTTCGGCATAAAACGGACTTCCCTGCTGATTGACCATAATGCCGTCCTTTTTCAACGCATTATAACAGTTTCCGTAAAATTCGCGGGTAAACAGACCTTCAGACGGGCCAAATGGGTCGGAAGAATCGACAATAATCAAATCATATTTTTCTTCACAGCGGCGAATAAACTTCAGTGCATTTCCAAAATGAATGTGCACGCGCCGGTCATCCATACGGCAGGCATTTTCCGG
>NZ_JBNMHC010000403.1:0-1857 GCF_050872565.1 Butyricicoccus sp.
TTGCCCCACAGGATAGCAATGCCGCCGGTCTGCATATACGGATTGTCAATCGGACGGATGACATTCGGGTTCTTGTTGATGCAGCCCTTGATGTTCTCGCCAACCTTCTTGCCGGTTGCCGTAATGGTATCCAGCTCAATCAGGTTCTTCTTGGACAGCTCATTCATGACTGCATAGATACCGCCAGCCTCATTCAGCTCCTGAATGTAGGTTCTGCCAGCCGGCGCCAGATGGCACAGATTCGGCGTGGTATCGGATACATGGTTCATCTTCTCCAGATCCAGCTGAATGCCAGCTTCATGAGAGATTGCCAGCAGATGCAGAACGGTATTGGTGGAGCAGCCCAGAGCCATCTCGCACTCCAGTGCGTTATGAATAGACTTCTCATTGATAATGTCGCGCGGCTTGATGTCCTTTTCCAGCAGCTCCATGATCTTCATACCCGCGTGCTTTGCCAGCTGGATGCGGTCGGAATGTACAGCCGGAATCGTGCCGTTGCCCGGCAGAGCCATACCGATTGCCTCACACAGGCAGTTCATAGAGTTTGCGGTGTACATGCCGGAGCAAGAACCGCAGCCCGGGCAGGAATGACACTCAACATCGGTGATTTCCTCATCGTTAATCAGGTTTGCCTTGCGCGCGCCAACTGCCTCAAAGGTGTAAGACAGGGAAACATTCTCGCCCTTGACGTGACCTGCCAGCATCGGGCCGCCAGAAACAACGATGGACGGAATATTCAGACGAGCAGCAGCCATGACCATGCCCGGAACGATCTTATCGCAGTTCGGGATGAGAACCAGTGCATCAAACTGATGTGCCTGAGCCAGAGTCTCAACAGAGTCTGCAATCAGCTCACGAGACGGCAGAGAATACTTCATGCCGACATGACCCATGGCAATACCATCACAGACACCGATTGCCGGTACCAGAATCGGCGTACCGCCTGCCATGCTGACACCGGTCTTTACAGCAGCGGCGATCTTATCCAGATTGATGTGACCCGGAATAATCTCGCTGTATGCAGAAACAACGCCGATGAGCGGACGCGCCATCTCTTCCTCGGTCAGACCGCAGGCACGGAGCAGCGAACGATTCGGCACGCGCTCTACGCCCTTCGTAATATTATGACTTCTTAATTCCATGAAAAGCACCTCCAAGGCGGCAGTGCGCCGCCGCGATAAAAAAAGCGGGAACCGGTACATGACCCGTCCCCGCTGTATCTTTACAAAACATGCGTCAAATTTGTCATGTACTTTCTTATTATAAAAGAATGCATGACACAAATCAAGGGCAGAACGTCAGATTTCTCAGTCCTTATCCTTGTCCCAATGTACGGCAGTGATACCGGTACGGCTGGACTCGACAACGTTGAAGTTCTGCATAATGGACAAGAATGTATCCAGCTTGGACGGTACGCCAGAAATGCGAACGATGATAGAATGTTCGCCTGCATTGACGACATCTGCCTGATAAACGTCACACAGCTCGCGGATGCTTTCCTGTACATCCACGCCGCCCTCAATCTTAATCAGTGCCAGCTCACGGCAGAATGCTTCGTCTTCCTTGATGTGAACGACTTCTACGCACTCTTCCAGCTTGCGCATCTGCTTGAGAATCTGATCCAATGTGTATGCATCGCCAACTGTGACAATGGTGATGCGGGAAAACTTCTCATCAACGGTCGGGGAAACCGTCAGAGAATAGATGTTGAAGCCGCGGCGACCGAACAGGCTGGAAACGCGAGCCAGTACGCCAGAATTATTCTGTACAACGGCTGAAATAATATACTTTTCCATGTTTTTTCCTCCTCGATCAGTCGATGATAACGTTGCGAACGGTTTCGCCGCCCGGAATAAA
>NZ_JBNMHC010000404.1:0-1853 GCF_050872565.1 Butyricicoccus sp.
GCTGCAGGCAAAGCTGGATGAAATCGGCATCGGTAAGATTGCAACCATCAACGGCAGATACTATGCGATGGACCGTGATAACCGCTTTGAGCGTCTGGTTAAGGCATATTCTGCAATGGTATACGGCGAAGGCGAGTACTTTGACGATCCGGTGGCTGCTGTACAGGCTTCTTATGATGCAGACGTTACCGACGAATTCATCGTTCCGGTTGTCACAGCAAAGGATGGCCAGATCAAGGCAAACGATTCCATTATTTTTGCAAACTTCCGTCCGGATCGTGCGCGTGAAATCACCCGTACTTTCGTTGATCCGGAGTTCACCGGTTTTGAGCGCAAGAATGGATTCTTCCCGGTATACTTTGTTTGCATGACCCAGTACGATGCGACCATGCCGAATGTTCATGTGGCATTTAAGCCGCAGCAGCTTGTCAATACGTTTGGCGAGTATATCGCAGACAACGGCCTGACCCAGCTGCGCATCGCAGAGACCGAAAAGTATGCTCATGTTACGTTCTTCTTTAACGGCGGCGTAGAAGCTCCGTATAAGAATGAGTCCCGTGACCTGATCGCTTCTCCGAAGGTTGCCACCTATGACATGCAGCCGGAAATGAGCGCATACAAGGTTTGCGACAAGGTTGTGGAAGAAATCAAGAGCGGCAAGTTCGATGTCATCATTCTGAACTACGCAAACTGCGACATGGTCGGTCACACTGGCGTATTTGACGCAGCGGTTGAAGCAGTACAGGCAGTGGATACCTGTGTTGGCAAGACCGTTGATGCGATTCTGGAGATGGGCGGCGTGGCAATGATTACCGCTGACCACGGCAATGCAGACCAGATGCTGGAAGAGGACGGCGTATCTCCGTTCACTGCACACTCCTGCAATCCGGTTCCGTTCTGTGTTGTCGGTGATCCGGACTGCAAGAAGCTGAATCCGGGTCGTCTGGCAGATATTGCACCGACGATGCTGGAAGTTCTCGGCCTGGAGAAGCCGGCAGAGATGGACGGCAAGTCTCTGATCGAAAAGTAAGAATTTTCGGACAAAAGATAGCGGCAGACGGCGCGTTTCCCGTATTCGGGAAACGGCGGTCTGCCGCTTTTGTATTTACATGTGAATCAGCTCGTTCAGATACTCGTTGGAATCTAGAAAAACATTGAGGTAATAATTGAATACCGTTGTGTCCTCTTCATGACAGACGCCGGTCAAAATATTTTCGGTGTGTTCCTGCGGGTCATTGGACAGACCGATTTGCTTCATGCGGGCGAGATTTTCCTGTGAAGGACTCGGCGTGGTGTCGATGCTGCAAATACTGATGAGTGCATCGCGCATTTTCCACAGCAGCTGCTGACAGCCACGCAGATAAGCAACCTGTGATTTTTTGAGCGAAATGTTCATGCGTTCGTCGAGCAGAATATTGATGGAGCTGTCCAACTGATTGATGTGCTTGCGCAAATCACGCAGATCGGGGATTCTGCCGAGCAGAACACGCTCCTTGAGCAGCGGCAGCATCGCTTGCTGTGCGCTGAGAATACCCTTTCTCGTGCGCTCAGCGCCGTTGTACGGGCGAATGAGCATGTTGACGGCAAGAGCAATGATGGTGCCGATGACGGTCTCACGGAAGCGCAATAGGCCGTAAATAATCGTGCCGGATGCTGGAATATCTTTGAGACAGCAGCAGAAGACGACACACGCCAGATTGGTGATTGTCGGTTTCATGTGCAGAAGATTGCACACGGAAATCATGATGATAACACCGATAAAACAGGTGATTTCAAAATAACCGGTGAAATTCATGACGAAAATCATAGCAAGCAGGGCTCCGACTAAGTTTCCGATAATCATATCTCGCGCA
>NZ_JBNMHC010000405.1:0-1846 GCF_050872565.1 Butyricicoccus sp.
GTGACCATTTGTTCTGCGATTTTGTCCGTCTGCTGTGCTTTCTTTGGTATCATCCTTTCTATTCTTGCCAGCACACCGGTCGGTTCAACCATTGTTGCCGTCAATATCATCGCTTTTGCGCTGTTCTGTGCAGTCGGCAAACTAAAAAATTAAAATCTATCGTATAAAAATGCCGTGTTTGAGAATTTTCTCAAACACGGCATTTTTTGTTTAAATTTCATTGTAATAACTGTACGTGATACTCTGCGCCAGAAACGCGACAACACCCACGATACCGATGCCAACAAATGAAACAGCGGATATATCCCAATATTTTCCCAACACGATAAAAATCATCATCAGTACAACGTCCAGCACATTCATAATATCATAGGTTCGGCTTTTGGATTTTAAGTTGATCATTTGGTTTCGCTCATCCATGGCTTCAACCTGTTCCTCAGCAGACGGCTTTTTAACGGCGCGCATGATAAGAACGATGCTGCTCACAACCAATAGACCGGCACAGATCCATTGCGTCTTCCCCTTTTCACCTACAGCCAAAGCGATCCAGATTACACTCATCCAAATCTGATTGATGCCGCCTGTCGCAGTTCTTTGATTCTTGTTTTCATATACGAGCCCTCGAATGTGAAGTTTGCTTCTTGTGAAGCCAGCTTCATGTTAGTACACGCTATTTTTCTTGTCAAGACATAAAAAAAGCTGTGTACAGAAAATCTGTACACAGCTTTACTTGTATTCGTTATATCTGGTTCTCCCCCATTTTGCGCATTACTTTCTCCTCAATACTCCCTCGCAAATCATCTTTGCCATGCCAATACGATTGGTCTTAAAGTGGAAGAACGGGCGCTCCGGCAGTTCAATAATTTCCACCGGCTGCATATAATCTTCCAAGCATTCTGCCACCTCATCACGAATATCATCCACGGTGTATCCGTCATTGAGAACAACGAACAAATATGGGACAAAACAATGATGATGTTCCGGATCCGGAAGGATAACGAAAAATTCATCGTCGATTCCCTCAATATCAGCATCTGCCAAGCGGTTTTCCATCGGAAGCGTCATCAGCTCTCCGCCGCCATAGCGCTGTGCAGAACCGCGCGTGAGCGTATAAATCGTGCCATCCTCCAGCATATAGCCAATATCACCGGTATGCAGCCATCTTCTGCCATCCGAATGAATTTTAATTGCCTTAGCCGTCGCCTTCGGATCATCATACCCAATCATCGTACCCGGGCCGCACTGACAAATCTCACCCACCGTGTTATAGGTCAGTTCTTGATCTGTACCCGGTTTGAAAATGGACATAAGCGTCAGCGGCATCGGCACACCAACATTGCCGTCCTTAATTGGATGCGGTGTCATTGGCAGCGTCATATTAGAACCTGCTTCACTGCATCCATATCCTGTGGTAAAGCGAATATGGCAGTTATGGTCATTCAAAAACTTCTGTGCGCGCTTGAGCTGGTTGTTATTATATGCTTCACATCCTGCGCCAGCGGCGAGCAGATGAGACATATCATAATCATCCGGAATGCGGCCGTTGCGCATGACAACCTCAATAAACATCGGGATCAGCGGCCAAGAGTTTGGACGATAGCGCATCAATTCCAAATCCACATCATTGGCATCGACAAACGGAGAAAGAATCAGCAGTTTGTTGGAAGCCAGCGGCATGAGCAGCATAGCGACAACTACGGCAACTAGTGCCGGCGGCAGCTGCGTAACCATCCATGTTGGACGGAAATCGCTGGCACCACCGTAGAAATTCATCTGATGCATATTACCAATCATCGTATGTGCAGAATGGATAACCTGC
Organism: Butyricicoccus sp.; assembly: GCF_050872565.1. GTDB lineage: Bacteria > Bacillota > Clostridia > Oscillospirales > Butyricicoccaceae > Butyricicoccus_A. The sequence goes on from NZ_JBNMHC010000405.1 coordinate 1,820, forward strand.
TTGGAAGGGCCGGTAGATCCGCTGGTA
>NZ_JBNMHC010000406.1:0-1832 GCF_050872565.1 Butyricicoccus sp.
ACATCCGGCATGTGACATGCTGCACTGGCATCCAAAATGGCAATCTGCGTCTCACCGTTTTGCATGGTATCCAAGACATGCGTCAGCAAATATCCTGCGTTCAACGCCCATGCTTCCCCCGGTTCCAGATAGACAGTCACTTGCCATTGTTCCTGTGCATGGCGAATGCAGCGTTCGAGCCGCGCCATATCATAGCCCAGCTTGGTAATATGATGACCGCCGCCGAAGTTTACCCACTGCATCTGCGGTAAAATGTCGCCAAATGTCCGCTCAACAGTCTCAAGCGTGGATTCCAAATCATCAGAATCCTGCTCGCATAGCGTGTGAAAATGCAGACCATCAAGCAAGTCCAATAGTTCTGGACATGCTTTTATTGCGCGGTCAAATTGTGCGCGAGTTGTTCCCATACGGCTGCCCGGCGCACAGGGGTCATAAATTGCATGTCCTTCCTGCGTCGAATGTTCTGGATTGATGCGCAAACCAACACTTTTACCGGCTTGTTTTGCCATTTTTCCGAATGTTTTCAACTGAGATGGCGAATTAAATACGATATGGTCGGCATAAGTCAGCAATTCTGCAAATTCATCCTCGCGGTATCCGGCACAAAATACATGCACTTCTTTATTTGGCATCTCTTCTGCACCCAAACGAGCTTCGTATAATCCGCTCGCCTCTGTTCCTGCAAGATGCGGCTCAAAGAACGGATAGCAATCGTAATTGCTGAAAGCTTTTTGAGCCAGCAAAACACGACAGCCTGTCCGTTGTGCCAGCTCCCCCAATATCTTCGCATTGTGTACGAGAGCTGTTTCATCCAGCACATAACACGGCGTCGGCAGAGCTTGAAGCTCTGCCGGTATTCTGCCGTCAATCGCCGCAAACGGTGCGCGAGTATCCGGTTTGTTCTTTTGCATCAGTCCACCAGTGCCGGAGTATGGCTCTCGCTGCGCGGCAGACCGTACTTGTCCAGTGCATCGAGGAACGGATCCGGATCAAACTCTTCTACCGTATAAACACCCGGCTTTTCCCATTTGCCGGTCAGCATCATCAGAGCACCGCACATAGCCGGAACGCCAGTAGTATAGCTAATTGCCTGACTGCCAACCTCCTGATAGCACGCCTGATGGTCACAGATATTGTAAATATAATAGGTCTTTTCCTTGCCGTCTTTGATGCCGGTAAAAATACAGCCAATGTTAGTCTTGCCCTTGGTGCGCGGACCGAGACTTGCCGGATCCGGAAGCAGTGCCTTCAAGAACTGAATCGGCACGATTTCCTGACCGTTAAACGAAATCGGTGTTGTCGACAGCATTCCGACGTCTTCCAAACAACGCATGTGGTCAAGATAGCTCTGACCAAAGGTCATAAAGAAGCGAATGCGTTTGACGCCCGGAATGGTCTTCGCCAGCGACTCAATTTCTTCGTGGTGCAGCAGATACATATCTTTATCGCCAACCTGATCGAAGGTGTATTCCCGCTTGATGCTCATTGCCGGAATCTCTACCCAATGGCCATTCTCCCAATAGCTGCCCGGTGCGCTGACTTCACGCAGATTGATTTCCGGATTGAAGTTGGTAGCAAAGGCATAACCATGGTCGCCGCCATTGCAATCCAAAATATCAATGGTATCAATCTGGTCAAATTCATGCTTTGCAGCATAGGCGCAATACGCCTGCGTAACACCCGGGTCAAATCCGCAGCCGAGCAGCGCAGTCAGACCGGCATCTTCAAACTTCTTGCGGTATGCCCACTGCCAAGAGTAGTCGAAATAAGCAGAAAAGCCTTCCTCTTCACAACGCTTCTCGTAAATTGCACGCCATTCCGGGTCATCGGTA
>NZ_JBNMHC010000407.1:0-1825 GCF_050872565.1 Butyricicoccus sp.
GCCGTCGAAGAGCCAATTATAAATCCGAATGGATCAGATCATGTGTCAGTCCAATTCGGTTGGTCTTGAAGTGGAAGAACGGACGCTCCGGAAGCTGGAAAATATCCATCGGCTTCATATAATCATCCAAGCAAGCATCAATGTCATCCTGCACATCTTCTACCGTATAGCCGTCTTCCAGTACAACGTACAGATACGGCAGGAAGTGATGGTTGTGCTCAACATCCGGAATAATAACGAAAAACTCGTCCTTAATGCCTTCAATCTCTGCATCTGCCAGACGGTTTTCCATCGGCAGGGTTGCCAGTTCCTTACCCGGGAAGCCGAAGCGCGGTGCACTGCCGCGAGTCAGCGTATAAATCACACCGTCCTCATTCATATAGCCAATATCGCCGGTGTGCAGCCAAACACGACCATCGTCATGCTTTTGCAGGGCGCGTGCTGTTGCCTTCGGCGTATCGTAACCAATCATGTTACCAGGGCTGGCAACACAGATTTCACCCATCTCGTTGTAGCCCAACTCTTCATGCGTGCCCGGTCTAAATACAGACATGATAGAGAGCGGCATTGGAATACCGACGTTGCCATTGCCAAGCGGATACGAAGACATCGGCAGCGTCAGGTTAGAACCGCCTTCGCTGCATCCGTAACCACTGGTAAACTGTGCCTTACTGTTGTGGTCATGCAGAAACTTCTGTGCACGCTTCATCTGGTTGTTGTTGAATGCCTCACAGCCAGCACCGGTAGACATCAGGTGAGACATGTCATAATCATCCGGAATGCGGCCGTTGCGCATAATGGTTTCAATGAACATCGGAATCAGCGGCCAGCAGTTCGGACGATAGCGCATCATCTCAAGGTCTACATCTTCCGGTGCGCAGAACGGATCCAGAATCAGCAGCTTGTTGGATGCCAGCGGCAACAGTACCATCGCTACAACAACAGCAACCAGGCTCGGCGGCAGCTGTGTCATCAGCCAAGTCGGACGGAATTCATCCGAAGCACCATAGAAGTTCATCTGATGCAGGTTGCCAATCATGGTATGTGCCGAATGAATGACCTGCTTGGACGGACCAGTCGAACCACTGGTATAAGCGCGGAACAGCGGACGGTTAATGTCGCGCGGAGCTTCTACTTCTCCGGTATAATTCTTGCCCATCTCAAGAACCCAGTCCCAAGACATGGTTCTGCCGCCATATGCCGGCTTGTCCGGATACTGTTCATCGATATACTTCTGAATGTGTTCCGGCATAGCTGCATATTTCGCACTGCGATACGGAGACAGCAGAACAGCGATCTGTGCCTCTGAGCCGTGGCGATATGCGTTTAATTCTCTCTGGGAGAGATAATCCTGTGCGAAGATAACATTCGCACCAGAGCGGCGTACGGCCTCTACATTCTCTTCCAATGTGTTGTCACGGCAGAGAACAGATGCGCCGATCTTTTCCGCAGCCAGCAGCAGATAGATAAACTCCGGTACAGCGCGCAGGAAGGTCGGAATGGCATCGCCTTCGCCAAGACCCAAAGCTTTCAAGCCGCGTGCCGTCAGATCAACTTGCTCAAACAGCTGCTTCCAAGTGATGTCATTACCATAATAATGAATGGCGACAACATCCTCTCCTGGACAGTGTTCTCTTAAATACTCGCCTATTGTCTGCTCCGGAATATGCAGATTTTCAATTAACGCTGGTGGATAATACTGCATCCATGGGCGGTCAATGCTTGGGATGCCCGTTCGTGTGGTTTTGTTTTCGTTCATCGGTAAAAAAATCTCCTTGTCATTTCCTTCATGCTTTGTACAGTTGGAGCTTCCTGATACTGCAAA
>NZ_JBNMHC010000408.1:0-1816 GCF_050872565.1 Butyricicoccus sp.
CATAGTGATTGGTTCTTTTTGCCAGCGACCATGTGAGCCAAATCGTAATACCAATAATTCCAATAGAGATGGAAATCAGCGGCACAAGATATTTGAGAATCACGCCGACTGTGACGCTCATCATGCACGCAACCAAAGCGGTATCTGTGCAAAAATTGGTAATCGATGTCTGTACACCCGGATCAATCAAATGATCTGCTTTCAGCTTTCTCATAACAAATACGGCGAGATTGCCAATCAACACAACCCATGCAAACATCATAGAATACACCATTGTCTCATGCTTTGGGTCGATAAGGGAAACCAGTAAATAAGTCAAAAAATAGATTCCAAGCATAAATGCCCACTGAAAGGTTAAGGTGTCTATGCTTGCGCGATGTGTTGTCTGATTGCCCAACAGCTGGCTTGTCTCTTTGCGGTACACTCCGTTTTCCAGTTCTGTATCAAATTCCGATTTCGGAAGTGCAGTCAATTTTTTCTTAAAGAAATAATTGCAGATTGGTACACCAATGAGTACCGCAGACAAGTATCCGACCATGGCAAAAAACAAACCAATCTGCGGTGCATCCAACAACGCTTGTCCGCCAACAGAGTTAATCCATGTCTTTGCCATAGCAAGCGCCTGTACCGGTCCTTGTGCAAAACCGTGCGCCGCAAGCATTCCGTATAATGGGTTAAAATCGCTCCACGCGGTTTTTTCAAAAACAAGGGATAATAGCCCAGCAAATACAATTTGAATGGAAATCAACGCGCCCCACACCAATGCCAGCCACAATCCACCTCTGACATTTTTCTCGCTCTTCTGTTCTGTCTCAGATCGTACCACTTTTTTCGTCGTTGCCAACGTAATAGACAGAAAGCCAAGGTTCAGCAAATGAAACGATATTGTTTCAAATACTCGCTGCGGTATGGGGATAACGCCAAGATTGATGAGAATAAAACCAATGATTCCTGCAATTATGCTGGCTGGCAGCAGAGATTTCCGAAAAAACGGAATCTGTTTTCGGAGCAAGACTCCCAATAAAAGCAGTACAGCCATAATTCCCGTAATAAGAAACGGTGCTGTCGTTTCATTAAAGTCTAACATGTTTTTCCTTTCTTCTTTATGTCAATTCAGTATACAACTGGATTAACATGTCTTTTGTAATCGGTTTTGGATTATTCCGCAGGTTCGGATGCTGGCTGTCCTCAGCCAGCTGATGAATCTGCTGCTCTGTCAAAGAGAAATCCTTCAAATTTGTGCGCAGATGAATCGCTTGCTTCAATTGAAATATGCGTTGTGCAAGGGCAAGCGGATTTTCAAATCCCAAGCGGTTAGCAAGCTCCTGTACGCGAGGAATATCCGCGTCTATGCGAATAAACCAGTCTAATGTCAGTCCACAAGCTTCTCCATGCGGAATGCCATATTGTGCAGTCAGTGGATAAGAGCACGCATGAGGTCCGGTTGTCTTTGGCAGAGCAAACGCAAGACCTGCTGTGACAGATGCTTCTGCCAGCGCACTCCGTGCAGTCTTATCATCACCGTGCGCAACAGCTTGTTCCAAGTTCTGCAAAATCAACATCGCCGCGTGAACGGCAAGTGCATCACAAATCGGTTGATGATGCACGCTGATAAATCCCTCTATGGCATGGCAAAGTGCATCTATACCTGTCACGGCTGTCAATCTTGGCGATTGTGTTCGCGTGAGTTCCGGATCAACCAAAGCAATCTGCGCAGTCAAAGAATCTGCACTTAACGGCAATTTGCGTTTTCCGTCACTCAGCACACTAACACTGGTCACTTCACTTCCGGTTCCCGCCGTTGTTGGAATAGCAA
>NZ_JBNMHC010000409.1:0-1814 GCF_050872565.1 Butyricicoccus sp.
CGTCATCACGCTGCCGACTTGGATCAACATGCTCGTGCGCACCTATGCTTGGGTGGGTATCTTGCAGGACAACGGTATTTTGAATAACTTGCTCGGTTTATTGCACATCGGTCCGTTCCAGTTCATGTACACGGATTTCGCCGTCGTGCTCGGCATGGTATACAACTTTCTGCCGTTCATGATTCTGGAAATTCACACCTCTCTGTCCAAGATGGACCCGTCCTTTTTGGAGGCTGCCAGCGACCTCGGCGCCAATCGCGCGCAGGCGTTTCGCCATGTGACGCTGCCACTGAGCATTCCGGGCATCATCTCCGGCATCACGCTGGTATTCCTGCCCGCGGTGTCCTCCTTCTTTATTCCGAAGCTGCTGGGCGGCGGACAGTATGTCCTGATCGGCAATGTCATCGAATCGCAGTTCCTGACGTCCGGCAACTGGAGCTTTGGCTCTGCCCTTTCGCTCATCATGGTCATTATCATTATGATTTCCATGTATCTGACCCGCAAAATCGACCGCAATGGAGGTGACGAGATTTGAAGCAGAAAAAATCCTTTCACTGGACACGCGCCGTTCTCGCCGCTGTCATCGTGTTCTTTTATATTCCTATCGCATACACCATTTTGTTCTCGTTTAACGCGTCGCGTTCGCTGACGACGTTTTCCGGCTTTTCTCTGCGCTGGTACGAGAAGATGTTTTCCTCGTCCGTGACGATGGGTGCCATCGGAACCACGTTCGCCATCGCCATCCTGGCAACGATCATTTCCACCTGCATCGGCACCATCACCGTCATCGGTTTGTCCCGATGCAGCAAGCCGCTGCGCAAAGCCGTGCGCACCGCCAATGACCTGCCGATTATGAATCCGGACATCGTCACCGCGATCGGCCTGCTCATGTTCTTTGCCACGCTGGAAGTAAGCAAGGGCTTTTTGACGCTGCTGCTGGCGCACATCGCGTTTTGCACGCCATACGTTATGTTATCCATCACGCCGCGTCTGCGCACGCTGGACCCGAATCTGGCGGATGCAGCGCTGGATCTGGGCGCCAATCCGTGGCAGGCACTATGGCACGCCATTATTCCGCAGCTGTCCCCGGGCATTTTTGCCGGTGCTCTGATCGCCTTCACGATGTCCTTTGACGATTTCGTGATTTCCTACTTTGTCACCGGCAACGGCGTACAGAACATCTCGATTTTGGTCTACACGATGTCCAAGCGCGTCAATCCGTCTATCAACGCGATTTCCACACTGGTTATCGTTATCATCACGGTGGTGCTGCTGCTCGTCAATCTCATTCCGCGCATCGCGGAACGCACCCGCAAAAAGCGCAAGGAGGAACCTGCATCATGAAGCTGAAACAACTGCTCGCCGCCTGCTGTGCAGGTGCCGTGCTCGCCGGTGCCCTGACCGGCTGCGGCGGTCCCGGCACAGACTTTGACGGCACCAACAAATCTTCCGGCAATTCCAACACGCTGAAACTCTATCTGCCGGGCGAATATATCTCGGACTCTGTGATCTCGGATTTCGAAGACGAATACGACTGTCACGTCATCGTGGAAAACTTTGATTCCAACGAGATGATGTACACCAAGGTCAGCTCCGGCGATTCGTATGACGTGCTCGTCCCGTCCGACTATATGATCGAGCGTCTGATGAAGGAAAAGCGGCTGCAAAAAATCGACCGCAGCGCTATCACGAACTTTGACCAGCTCGATCCCGCCTGCATCGGCATGGACTTTGACCTGAACAACGAGTATTCTATTCCGTATTTCTGGGGCACTGTCGGTCTGGTGTACAATAAAAAGACGGTCTCCAAGAAA
>NZ_JBNMHC010000410.1:0-1792 GCF_050872565.1 Butyricicoccus sp.
ACTGCTCAATCTGCTGTTCTGAGGGCGAAGATAAAAAGGGATACCTATGAAATCAATAGAGAAAGAACAACCGGCGCAGGCAAAAGCGGACAAGCGTCCGAAGTGGCTGCGGCATCTGTGCACCGTCCATCAGCATCGGACATTAGTACGGCACTACTGTTTTAAGTTGGGATTATATCGCCAAGGACTGATGCATGATCTGTCCAAATACAGCCCGACGGAATTTTTGGTCGGCGCGAAGTATTATCAGGGCTATCGCAGTCCGAACACGGCGGAACGCCTTGACCGCGGATACAGCTCAGCATGGCTGCATCATAAGGGCAGAAACAAGCATCATTTGGAATACTGGATTGATTATTCGCTGCAAAAAGACGGCTATCCGCTTGCCGGTATGGAGATGCCGGTGAAATATGTCGCAGAGATGCTGTGCGACCGCATTGCCGCCTGCCGCGTCTATCAGGGCGAAGCATATACGGACGCTTCGGCGTGGAAGTATTATGAAAATGGTCTGCGCGTCAATACCATGATTATGCATCCGAAAACCCGCGCGCTGCTGGAAACCATGCTGCACATGCTTGCCGAAAAGGGCGAAGAGGAGACCTTCGCGTATATTCGGCGGGAGGTGCTGGGAAAGCAGGCAGCGTTTTCTCAAAACCAGTAGAAAAAATCCAATAAATACGGTATACTGGTACGAGAGAAAACCGCAGGAGGTTATAAGATGAAGAAGCGATATTTGCTGCTGATTCCCGTCGTTATCTGTTTGATTGTGAGTGCAGCAGCCATCGGATATATTCAGATTCATCCGGAGCAGGCGCCAGAGGGCACTGCTTTTCTGGTACAGGAAGCGAGCAAGAAACAGGCACAAGCGGCGAAAGAAGCGGAAGACGAATCGCTCACGGCATCGCAGAAACAGGCAAAGCAGCTGACCGAGAAGATGAGCTTGGAGCAAAAGCTGTATCAGATGCTGTTTGTGACGCCGGAAGCTCTGACCCAGACCGATCAGGTTGTTCGCGCAGGTGCTGCGACGCAGGCGTCCATAGAAAAGCGTCCGGTCGGCGGCGTATTGTATACGAACCAGAGCTTGCAGGGAAAAGCCCAGATCAAAGATATGCTGAGCCATACCCAGGACTATGCCAAGGAGTCCGGCGGCGGAATCCCGGTATTCTTGGGCGTGCAGGAGCAGGAAGGCGGCGATGCGCCGGTAGCACAGGCACTTCAGACGACAAGTATTTTGAAGGCGGACAAGAGCACAGACGACAAAACAGCGTATGCGCTGGGGCAGACCCTCGCGGAGGAACTGCGCAGCGTAGGCTTTACGGTGAACTTTGCGCCGACCGTCACGACAGATAAATTGGCAGCCAGTGAGGTCAAGGGATTGCAGGAAAACCAGGTATTGTCCGCGGTTTCTGCATTTCCGAACAGCGGAAACACAGATATTTCTGCGTTTCAGGCTTGCATCAAGCAGAATCCGGCGTTTATGATTGTCTCGCACGATACGATAAAAGAATACGACACCGTGCCGTGCTCCGTATCGTCCAAGGTCATGACGGATACCTTGCGCAAGAAGCTCGGCTACAACGGCATTGTGATGACCGATGCCCTGAGCGATGAAAAACTGACCGACGCGTACACAGAGGGAAAAGCCGCTGTGCTCGCCGTACAGGCGGGAGCGGATATGCTGCTGGAACCGTCCGATGTGGACGCCGTATATCAGGCACTGTTTCAGGCGGTGTCCGACGGCAAGCTGACCGAGCAGCGCATTGATGAGAGCGTACAGCGCATTCTGACCGCG
>NZ_JBNMHC010000411.1:0-1782 GCF_050872565.1 Butyricicoccus sp.
ACCTGTGAGCCGAAATATGAAGAGGATTCTCGTCTCTATCATAAGAACTAAATCGAATATAGACAGAAAAAAATCGTGAGTGATATTCACTCACGATTTTTTTGTTGATAGCATACGAATGATGACATTTCCTGCATGTTGAACGTCAGAGGCGACCTGCAAGGCTTCTGCTAATTCAAGGAGAGGAAATTCATGCGTAATAATAGATTCCAGATTCCATTTTTTACACGCCATGTTTTTTTGCACATCGTTGACATCCTCCGGCATATATCCGCCGGAGCCGATAATGCTCTTTTGCAGATTTCTTTTACGGTAATGTAAGCAAAATCTTTTTCATCTAACAGTGTGAGAAAGGCTTCGTCCATGCGAGCTGCCGTATGGAAATATTTGCTCTCTGATTTATTCATGGTTTTGGAAGCTCCTATTTTAGTATATCAGACTATCGAGAGAAACAGAATGACACAGGACATAGAAATCTGTCCAGTTCAGATTTGCAAAAAATTATGAGGGAATCGAGCGTTCTCTGCGCCGCATATCCTGCATTTCTCTGCGAATCATAACAACGCTGACAACGGCGGCTACACCGTCCGCAATAGGACCGGAATATAAAATGCCATCCATACCGAAAAATAGCGGCAGAATCAGAATGAGCGGCAAGAGAAAGAGAATCTGTCGCGTCATCGACAAGAATAAGCCCTTAATAGGCTGTCCAATTGCTGTAAAGAAAGTCGAAGAAATCGGCTGCAAGCAATTTAGGAAGGTGCAGAAGAAGAAAACGCGGAAATACGAGATGGCGAATGCAAAATACAAGGCATCGCCGGAACCAAACAGAGAAGTAATCTGTCGCGGAAACAGCTGAAAGACAATAAACGATGCAACCGAAATGACAAAGCCGCAACGAACAGCAAGATGGTACACCTTGCGGACGCGGGCATACTGCTGTGCGCCATAGTTGAAGCTGGCAATCGGCTGGACAGACTGAGACAAACCAATAATAACAGAGAAAAAGATCTGATTGACTTTCGTAATGATACCAGCACACGCCAGCGGAATTTCTTCACCATATATGGACATGGCACCGTAATGCGTCAAGGATTTGTTCAAGGCGATTTGAACGACGGTCATAGCAATCTGATTGAAGCTCTGTGCGGCACCCAGCGCGGCAACGCGGCATACATAGTCCTTGCGAGGACGAAAATGCTGGCGTGTGAGATGCACGGTCTTATAGTGCATCAGATAGCGAATGGCTAAGATGGCAGACACGATTTGACCGATAATGGTGGCCAGAGCAGCACCTGCCATGCCCCAATCTAAGCCGAAAATAAAGATCGGATCTAAGATCAAGTTAATGATGGCACCGACCAGATTGCATGTCATGGTAAAGCGCGGGCTGCCGTCAGCGCGAATCAGATGTCCGCCGCCGGTAGCCAAAATCAAAAACGGAAAGCCAAAGGATGTAATGGCGGTATATGTTCTTGCATAGCCCAAAATATCTTCTGTTGAGCCGAAGAATTGCAGCATTGGCGTCAGAAACAGATGTGCGACAAGGCAGAGAACGACACCGCAAATGACGAGCATAGAAATGGCATTGCCGACATAAAAGGCGGCCCGTTTGCTGTCGCCTTCTCCCATCGTCAAATTAAAGGCAGAAGCGCCGCCGATACCAAACATCAGTGCAATGGCAATACAAATAGTTGTGAGCGGGAATGCCACGTTTGTCGCAGCGTTGCCGAGCGCACCGATGCTCCAGCCGATAAAGACCTGATCGACAATATTGTACAG
>NZ_JBNMHC010000412.1:0-1770 GCF_050872565.1 Butyricicoccus sp.
AAATTCCCGCTCGTGCGCGATTTGATCGTGGATCGGCGCGTGCTGTTTGACCGGCTCAAAGAAATGCAGGTGTGGCTGGAAGGCGAGGCACAAAAAAATGCGCGCACCCATGCGGCACGGTATCAGTCGGCGCGATGCCTGCAATGTGGCTGCTGCTTAGAAATTTGTCCGAATTTTTGTGTTGAGCAGTCGTTTGGCGGCGCTGCTGCGGCAGTGCAGGCGTTTCGTGTGTTGGATCAGGAGACTGATGCGGCACATAAGCAGAGAGTTGCCGAGCAGTATCGCAGAGTCTATTATGAGGGCTGCGGCAAGTCGCTGGCGTGTCAGGATATTTGTCCGGCGGGCATTCCGGTAGAAGAGCTGATGGTGCGCTCGAATGCAGCGGCAATCTGGAAACGATAAGAGAAAAAACGGCAGTCTGCGGACTGTCGTTTTTTTGTACCAGAAAAGCAAATGGCATCCGTGGCTTCGACGGACTTTTTATTTGCGCTTCGATATACTGGGGACATGAAACAGGAGGCGCGAATACATATGCTCGAAAAACAGAAACAGCGAAAACAATCAGGAAGTATGCAGGCTCGAAAACGCGGCGTATCTGCGCTGTACGTTGTCGGGGCGGCCTTGCTGTCCTGTGCACATATTACGGGAGTCGGCGCGCCGTTTGGAGTGGCATTTGCTGCGGCGGCGTGCCGAACCGGCTACGGATTTGGCGCAGTGCTTGGCACATTTATCGGTTATCTGGTGTCCATGCAGGGAGCAGAGGGTGTGCCGTATGCGGGGGCGGCACTGATGACGTTGGCTGCCGCGACGATTTTTTCCGGCACGCGCATTCCATCGGCACGATGGTTCTTTCCTACCATGTCTGCGATTTCCATCGCGGCGACAGGAGCAATTTTTGTCTTTGCAGATGGGATAGAATGGGAACGTGTGCTGCTGTTTGTATGCCGCATTGTATTGGCGGGCGGGGCGGCATATTTTTACGAAGCGGCTTTGGACACGATGCGCGGACGACCACAGGTTGTTCGCTTCGGTGGGATGCTGGTTTTGGTGGCGACGCTGCTCATGGCGGCGTATCCGTTTTCTGTGGCAGATCTCGTTTGCCCGGCGCGTATTGCCGCGCTGTTTGTCGTGATGGCGATGAGCTATATGGGTGGCTTTTCTTATGGTGCGGCCTGCGGTGTCGGGATTGGTGTTGCTATGGACGCGGCGGGCGGTGCTGGTCTGTATTATGCGGGCGTATACGCTGTCTCCGGTATGGCAGCAGGATTTTTTTTGCGCGGCGGGCGCGTGGTATTCGCCACAGCGTTTGTGCTGACTCATGCGGCGGTACATTTGCTGGGCGGAGAAGCGGTGTACTTGTCTGGTGTCTATGAATGCTTTGTCGCCTCAGTTTGCTTTGTCCTGCTGCCGGAAGATCTGTGGGAAGAGTGGAAAGATCGGCTGATTCCGACGGATCCCAAACCGACCGATTATGCCGCACGCATCCGGCGCGTGGCCAATCAATATGCGTCTGTGACATCGGATGCCTTTTCGGAAATGTATCAGGCGTTGGCAAACAACGGAAAAGCACATAAAGAAGAGAGTGATCTGGGGGCTGTGTTTGACCGCACGGCCGACCGTGTGTGCCGCCGATGCTCGGCGCGGGAAACTTGCTGGGAACGAGATAAGCTGTCTACCTTGCGCACACTGGATGCTATTTCCGGTCCGCTTCTGCGCAGTGGGCATATTACTGCCAGCGATTTTCCGGGACGCTTTGCGGCGCAGTGCCTG
>NZ_JBNMHC010000413.1:0-1766 GCF_050872565.1 Butyricicoccus sp.
AAACGGTCTCTGTTACAGACAGAGATCGTTTTTTCGTGAAAATATTTACTGTTGCGCAGTATTGTGTTAAACTTATTATTGAAAGCGTCAACAATCCAGCTGCCGGAGGTTCGGCAGCAGCAGGGGAGGAAGCCGCATGGCAAGATTAGACCACAAGAAGCCGAGTATGGCTCTGTATGAGAACATCCTGAAGCTGAAAAACGTTGATGAGTGCAGACAGTTCTTTGAGGATCTGTGCACTGTATCCGAAGCGCGGGCAATGGAACAGCGCTTCGATGTGGCGGTTTTGCTGACGGAAGGAAAAATTTATAATGAGATTCTCGGATGCACCGGCGCGAGCAGCGCGACGATCAGCCGTGTCAGCCGTATGCTGTCCGGCGGCACAGGCGTTCTGCGCAGTATGACCGAACAGATTGCAAAAGAGGATGAGGACAAGTAAGAGAAGAATCTTGGATTCTATCTCTCTCAGTATATACAAAGGAAGGAATCTGATTTATGAAACAGCTTATGCTGGGCAACAAGGCAGTTGCTCGCGGCCTGTATGAAGCAGGCTGCGCGGTCGTTTCCAGCTATCCGGGTACACCGAGTACCGAGGTAACCGAAGAAGCCGCAAAGTATGATGAAATTTACTGCGAATGGGCACCGAATGAAAAGGTAGCTATGGAAGTTGCATTTGGTGCCTGTCTGGCGGGCAAGCGCAGCTTCTGCGGTATGAAGCACGTGGGTCTCAACGTAGCTGCTGACCCGCTGTTCACCGTTTCCTACACCGGCGTCAACGCAGGTATGGTTATTGTCGTTGCAGATGATGCCGGTATGCATTCCTCTCAGAACGAGCAGGATTCCCGCCATCATGCGATTGCATCCAAGATTCCGATGCTGGAGCCGTCGGATTCTGCAGAAGCACGTGCCTTTACCATGCGTGCGTTTGAGCTGTCTGAGCAGTTCGACACACCGTTTATCATCAAGATGTGCACCCGCGTGGCACATTCGCAGAGCATCGTCGAGCCGGGCGAGCGCGTAGAGCCGCCGGTAAAGCCGTATGAAAAGAACATCGGCAAGTATGTTATGATGCCGGGCAACGCCAAGAAGCGTCATCCGATTGTCGAGCAGCGCACCCGCGATCTGATTGCGTTTGCAGAAAACTGCGAATTCAACCGCATCGAGTGGGGCGATACCTCTGTCGGCGTCATCGCTTCCAGCACCTGCTATCAGTATGCCAAGGAAGTATTCGGCGACAAGGCATCCATCCTCAAGCTGGGCATGGTCAATCCGCTGCCGGAGAAGCTGATTTTGGACTTCGCCGCAAAGGTTGACAAGCTGGTTGTCATTGAAGAGCTGGATCCGATCATTGAAAACCACTGCAAGCAGCTGGGTCTGACCGTCACCGGCAAGGATGTTCTGCCGATTGAGGACGAGTTCTCCCAGAATCTGATTGCAGAGAAGCTGGGTCTGCCGGTTCCGGAAGGCAAGAAGCTGGACGAGACCATGCCGGCACGTCCGCCGGTCATGTGTGCCGGATGTCCGCACCGCGGCATGTTCTACACCCTGTCCAAGAACAAGTGCACCGTACTCGGTGACATTGGCTGCTATACGCTGGGTGCAGTCGCTCCGCTGAATGCCATTGAGATGACCCTGTGCATGGGTGCTTCGATCTCTTCGATCCATGGCTTTAACAAGGCTCTGGGCAAGGAGTCGGAGGGCAAGACGGTTGCTGTTATCGGCGACTCGACCTTTATGCATTCCGGCATGACCGGTCTGGCAAACAT
>NZ_JBNMHC010000414.1:0-1750 GCF_050872565.1 Butyricicoccus sp.
AGGAAATCGGTTATGACTTCGAGAACGGCTTCATCACCATGGAAGTATTCCGTCCGGATTACTACGAGATGACCACCGACGAGAACATCAAGACCGCTGCTGAAGAGACTGCGAAGCATATCCAGAGATACTGCAAGTAAACTCATCCGGTCAAAAGACCTTTAGACTGAGCAATCAGTCGCCCCGCAGAGCATACGCTCTGCGGGGCTTTTTTTGCGCCTTCATATTCCCAATGCTACGTAGTCATCAATCAGTTCATGAAAATGTACCAGCGATGCCTGAAAGTCGTTCATACGCGCCACCAGCGCCTGTGCAGACCATCCATTTGTCGTGATTTGATCTGCCCGCGCAGCAGGCACACCATCTTGCAATGCCAGCACCCCATACCATGTGCGCTGACGGTCATCTTTTTGTTCTGTGCGGATATATGTAAGCATGTCCTACTCTCTCCTTTGCTCCTAATTGCTTCTTAGTGTAGCATACGTCACACAAAAAGGCCGTCGAAGCAATTCCCCTACACGCAAAAAAGCAGCACCGGTGATTCTTCTCTCACCAGTGCTGCTTGTGTTATGGCTCTATTTTAGTCCTCAATGACTTCATCGGCGAAGCCTGCGATCTGCTGTACCAGCTGTTTGTGATCGTGGATAGTATCCTGCAACAGCTCGGCATCATCCATCAGATTCACCCAAACAGCGTATCTGCCGTCATGATGCACGGTAACTTCCAGCTCCGGCCAGCGCGCCGCCATCTGCGGCGTGTAGCGGTCATCCTCTGCAAATAAAATCTTTGCCGCCTGCTTGATGTGATCTCCGATAAAAATCAGGCGTTTCATCCCTGCAGCATCTCCCCAACAATCTTGTTGACGAGCTTGCCATCTGCCTTGCCCTTAACCTGCGGCATCAGGTGCTTCATAACCGGGCCCTTATCGCGCATTGTCGGTGCAGTGATCTCCAGCTGATCCAATACAGCCTGAATCAGCTTGCGGATTTCCTCTTCGCTCATCTCTGCCGGAGCGAACTCTTTGTATACATCCAGCTGATACTGGCATTCCTTGCGAATGTCCTCACGGTCAGCCGGAGCGGATTCCATCGTCTCGCGGGTCTGCTTGATTTCCTTCTGAATGATGGCGTTTTCTTCATCCTCGGTCAAATCAGCACGCTTGTCCTTTGCCTTTGCCTTGAGTGCGGACAACAGCAGCGACAGAGCTGCCTTGCGATCTGCGTCCTTTGCCTTCATAGCAGCCATCATCTGCTGCTGTACTTCTTTTGTCTTAGACATGATATTTGCCTCCTGTTTTTTATCCAATATAAACAGCAACGGAACGCAGGGCTTCCCTTCGTTCCGTTCCAAAAATCCTGTTATCCAAATCGGTGGGAACGGAATAACTTCTGAAAAAATCCGCTTTTTTCTTCCGATTTGTCTTCTGTTTCCGCATGATCGACCGCGATTGGCTCCCAAGCGGTCTGCTCCGGGTCTGTATACGCTTCGCCGGTCTGCGCACAGCGCAGCATCTCTTGCAGACGCGCATGATCCGCCTGTGTCTGTACATCACGCATCTGTGCGAGCAAATCAATCAGCCCGTTCATGTTGCAGCTGACAGACGGGTACGTATCCTGCATCTGTTCGGAAATCATCTGCCGGGCGCGGCGCAGGGCGCGCTTGATTTCAATCTCCGGCTGCGAAAGAATCTCCGATGCCTGCGGCGCAGAACATCCCTCTCCGCACAGGAGAAGCAGTGCCAGCCGTTCCA
>NZ_JBNMHC010000415.1:0-1748 GCF_050872565.1 Butyricicoccus sp.
CATCCATATGTGCTTTGACTGCCTGTGCATCATACGGCACGGTTTCCTTCTCGATAAAGGAAATGGCACCGGTCGGGCAATTGGGCAGGCAATCGCCCAAGCCGTCACAATAATCATCGCGCATCAGCTGTGCCTTGCCGTACACCAAGCCAATCGCGCCCTCATGACAGGCATCAACACACAGACCGCAGCCGTTGCATTTTTCTCTGTTGATCTCGATAACTCTCCGTTTCATATGCTTCTCCTTTTATGATTATCCTGCATGGTTTGTTGCATTTCTTATTGAAACGTATTATACTGCAAACACAAGAAATTTTCCGTTGGATTTCCAACAAAGAAAGGCGATTTTATGTATCCATCTTCTTCCATTTTAGCCGACTGCTGGCTGTTTCGCGGTCTTGCTCCGCAAGAGATCTCCGCCGTGCTCGGCTGTATCTCTGCCAAACAGCAAAGCTATCCCAAGCACAGCTTTGTCTTTCGCGCAGGCGAACCGGTCACGCGCGCCGGTATTGTCTTGAGCGGCGAGCTGCATATCGTCCGTGAAGACTTTTGGGGCAATCAGACGATCCATGCGATTTGTCGTCCGGCGGACTTATTCGGTGAAGTCTTTGCTTGTCTTCCTGACCACACCGCGGATGTCTCAGTCCTCGCCAAGCAGGACACAGAGGTCTTGTATCTGGACATGCAGCATCTGCTGACCTCCTGTTCCAACAGTTGTGCCTTTCACAATCGACTCATTCACAACTATGTCACCGTGCTGGCACAGAAAAACCGAATGCTCAGTCAAAAAATCCGGCACTGCACCCAGCGTACCATCCGTGGCAAAGTGTTATCCTATCTGTCTGAACAGGCGGTTTTGACCGGCTCTACGACATTTTGCATCCCGTTTAATCGGCAGCAGCTCGCCGATTATCTGTCTGTCGACCGCAGTGCGCTGTCCGCTGAGCTGAGCCGCCTGCAAACAGAAGGCAAGCTGCGCTTTCATCGCAATCAATTCACTCTGCTCGCCTCCGCGGAAGTCTAAAGCCTTCCTCCCTGAGGAAGGTGGCGCAGCGTCAGCCGTGACGGATAGAGCAGCACGCGAACAGTTGCGCTTTAGAATAAATCTGATACGTATCTTGTCAATTGGAAAAACTCCCTCAGTCTTGCCGCAAAGCGGCAATCCAGCTCCCTCGGAGATGGAGCCTTCTTGGCTCTCCCTTCGGGAGAGCTGGCATTTGCATCGCAAATGACTGAGAGGGCGCGCAATTCACCCATTCTGCATCAGGGCAAATCTGAGAGAGTTTGTAGCCCTCTCTGTCGCTTGATAAAATTTCCGTATAAGTAAAATCAATTACACCAACGCAGAACAAACTTTTGATACACTGTTTGTGAAAGCGGGTGATAAAAATGATAAACTTGAGTCATAGGCTCAGGAATTTACGTCTAGAGCATCATCTGACCCAGAAACAACTTGCCAAACAAATGAATGTTTCCGTTAGTACTATCTCAGCATATGAAACAGGAAGATGCAATCCATCCTGCGCGGTATTGATTCGTTTTATTTGTATTTTTCATGTTTCAGCCGATTTTTTATTGGGATTATCCGAGCGAGATACAAGAATCTTTTCTCTAGACAAAGATGAACAAAACATATTGAATAAATTGGTATCTACTTTGCCCACAAAGTGAGGTGCCGTGCAAGTTTTTCAAACGAGCCAAAAGCCCTCTCTGTCGCTGCGCGACATCTCTCCCAGAGGGAGAGACGA
>NZ_JBNMHC010000416.1:0-1747 GCF_050872565.1 Butyricicoccus sp.
CCACAATGCGGTCGCAAACGTCCATGCCGGTGATAACACGGCCGAAGGCTGCATACTGGTTGTCCAGATGCGGAGCATCTTCTACCATAATAAAGAACTGCGAACCAGCGGAATTCGGATCCATAGCACGAGCCATAGACAAAACGCCGCGGGTGTGCTTCAGATCATTGTGGAAGCCGTTCATTGCGAACTCGCCCGGAATGGTGTATCCCGGACCGCCCATGCCAGTGCCTTCCGGATCGCCGCCCTGAATCATAAAGCCAGGGATAACGCGATGGAATGTCGTGCCGTCATAAAAGCCCTTGGATACCAGGCTAACAAAATTTCTTACCGTGTTCGGCGCAGTTTCGGCATACAGCTCGATCTGAATCTCGCCGCCATCTTCCATTTCAATGGTGACAATAGGATTTGTCATGAGAGTTACTGTCTCCTTTTTCTCTGCGGGATACCCGCGTTTGTGCTGAACGAATGCGCGCCAATTGCCGTGCATCCGCAGCTGTTTTCAAATAGATACTATATAGTATTGTAGCAAATCCACCCGCAAGTGACAAGGGCTTGCCGTGAATTTGTCCCGGATAATTGTTAATATTCCCGTACCGGCATAAGGATAGATGCCAAAATATATAACAGAATTCCCGCTCCGCTGCACACGGCGAGTGCCACCGTCAGCAGACGAATCACTGTCACGTCGATATTCAGATATGCGGCAATGCCATTGCACACGCCGAACAGCATTTTTCCCTGCTCAATCCGATATAATTTTTTCGGTTCCATGAAATGGCCTCCTTCTTTTCTTCCTGTATCTGTTTATTTTATGATAGCGTACCGGGTATCAGAAGTCAAGCTATGCACCGTTTTTTCACAGTTTATCCGCTTTTTTCCCGCCTATTTTCCAAGCCTGTGCATAACTTTCCGAGATTCGGGCAACCTATCGTTGTCTGATGATTACAATTGGATATTTTAGTCGAAATTATCACAAAAAGTGAAGTAATTTTTGATTACAAAGCGTACACTGTCATTTTGACAAAAGCCAGCGATCCAGATTTTTTTCCAAACAACCGGTAAATATAGGGGTTGCTGCCATGTTACCCCCGATATTTTGTGTTTGACTTGCCCGTTATCCACAAATGCACAAGGTTTTCCACCGTTTTTCACACGCTTCTGTGGATAACTCTGTGGAAATGTGGATAACTATTCGTATAAATATCTTTTGTCAATGCGATACATGATAAAATTTTACAAACAAAAGAGGTTTTTTGCATATGGCTGATACCAAAGAAGAAAAACAGCAGACAGCAAGTGACACTGGTTCCGTCACCACGCATTCCCCGCATGGAACCATTCACTGCATTACGATTATCGGAACCATTGAAGGGCATCAAGAAGCACCGGAAACGACCAAAACAACCAAATATGAACACGTTTTGCCCCAGCTCGCCGCAATTGAGGAGACACCGGATATTGACGGTCTGCTCATTCTGCTCAACACAGCAGGCGGGGATGTCGAAGCAGGTCTCGCCATCGCAGAGCTGATTGCCGGAATGCACAAGCCGACGATTTCGCTCGTGCTCGGCGGCGGACATTCTATCGGCATTCCGCTTGCCGTTGCGGCACAGCGCACGCTCATCGCCCCTTCTGCCTCCATGATGCTGCATCCTGTGCGCATCAGCGGCACGGTCATTGGTGCCCCGCAGACCTATGAATATTTTCGGCAGATCCAGACGCGCATCACGCGCTTTATCGTGGA
>NZ_JBNMHC010000417.1:0-1745 GCF_050872565.1 Butyricicoccus sp.
GTCGGTATTGTACTTGTCAATCGCAAAAAAGAGCAAAACTAAGAAAAAATCCGGCTATTTCTCACGAATAGCCGGATTTTTTGCTTATTGACAGCCAAATTTCTGTGCATAGGCGCGGTACTCTTCTGCTGTCATTGCGGGCTGGAACGAAGAGAGAAGCGACTTTGCCTCTGCGGCACCGTCACGCAGCAGACGATACATCGTCAGGGCAGCGAGCTTTGCCGGAAGCAAATACGCTTTAGTTTTGTCTGTGATACGAAAATCTGCACCGTGCAGGGTGCCGGAAAAACCGCCGTAAGTAAAGTTAATGATTGGCATTCGGTGGGATAAATCGCCGACATCTGTAGAAGCGGCGTTGTGTACGGACAGATTTACGGGTTCATAGGTTGCGGACAGCAAGCTGGCGGCATCGAGCAGAGCCTGACACGGTTGCGCCGGAATCGTCGGCAGATAGCCCATATCATCTTGTATGGTAATGTCTGCGCCAAAGGCATATGCCGCGCCGCGATACGCGCGATTGATTTTCTCATTGGCATCTTGTAAAGCGTCCCACGTTTTTGCCCGTACCTGCAAATCTACCGTGACTTCGTGCGGCACGACATTGATCGCAGAATCACCCATGCGGACAATTTCGCCGATGCGAATACAATCCTGATCGCGGAAGGTACTGCGCAGCATACCGATGGCACTGCGTGCCAGTGTCACAACATCGAGGGCATTAATGCCTTTTTCCGGTGCAATGGCGGTGTGAGAAGCCTTGCCTTTGATGTGAATGAGCTTGGATAGAAATCCGCTGGTTGAATTGCATCCGAGCAGAAAATCCGACTGGCAAGGTACCATGTGAGCATGTGTCGTGATAGCGGCTTGGATGTCATCAAAGGCACCGCGGAGCAACAGCTCTGGCTTTCCGCCGCAGCAAGTGGCAATGTGCTCCCTGCGGAGCTGTTCCAATCGGTTCATCGGGACATGCTCTTCACAGGGAACCGCGAAAAAAACTGCGCGGCCGTCCAGCTGGGCTGCGATTTCCGGCTGGCTGAGTGCCAGAGCAGCACCGGCGAGTGCGGCGAGCTGCATGTGATGCCCGCAGGCGTGTGACATGCCGGTTTCCGGCACGGCGAGTGGATGTTCTGGACTGCGAATGCCATCCAATTCGCCGATGAGGCAAATGGATGGAACCTGCGTGCCGAGAGAGGCTTTGACGCCGGTCGAGGCGAGACCAGTCTGCACCTCCAGTCCGCAGGAGGTCAGCCAATCGGCGACTTTTCCGGCGGTTCGATGCTCGGTATAGCCAAGCTCTGCGTGGGAATAAATATCTTCAGCAAAGGCAATCAGCTGCTGTGCGTGTGCATCTATACAATCACAGATGCGCTGTTCTGTTTCGTTCATATCAAAATCCTCGTGTGTTCTGCAATAAAATTAGACTAATTCCAGTATATCGCAGGATAAAACCAGTTGCAAGGCACAGAAGAAAGCGTATAATAGGCGTATACTAAGAAAAAACACGAGAAATAGGAGAAATTACGATGAAGTATTGTTATGAGTGCGGTACATTACTGACAGAAAAATATTTGGAACGCGAGGGCATGGTACAGTATTGTCCGCATTGCAAACAGTTCCGCTTTCCGATTTTTAATACAGCGGTGAGCATGGAAGTGCTCAGTCCGGATCAAAAGCAAGTGCTGCTCATTCAGCAGTACGGAAAAACGCGCAATATTTTGGTTGCCGGATACATCAGCCGCGGCGAA
>NZ_JBNMHC010000418.1:0-1737 GCF_050872565.1 Butyricicoccus sp.
AGCTATGCTGTATCGAAGCGGAAATTTGAAAAAATTAGGGCGTGTCGATCATCAAGACGCCTTTTTAGATACCTATCATTTGGAGCGCGAACGCGGCATTACCATTTTCTCCAAACAGGCGATTTTAGAGCGAGAACATATGAGAATGATGTTGCTCGACACGCCGGGACATGTGGACTTTTCGACGGAAATGGAACGCACGCTGCAAGTGCTGGACTATGCCATTTTAGTTATCAGCGGCAGCGCAGGCGTGCAGGGACACACGGAGACCTTGTGGAAGCTACTGGAGCAGTATCACATTCCGACGTTTGTGTTTATCAATAAAATGGATTTGGATACTGCTGATAGAGATACGGTATTTGCACAGCTCAAAAGCCGGCTGAGTGACAATTGTATTGATTTTTCGTCCCAACGAGATTCGGCAGAGCGCGATGAAGAAACGGCAATGTGCGATGAGACCCTGATGGAATCCTTCTTGGAAGAGGGAACATTAACGCAGGAACAGCTGCGATATGCCATCGTGCACAGAAAGATTTTTCCGTGCTTTTTTGGCTCTGCGCTGAAATTGGAAGGTGTCGAAGAATTTTTGCAGAGCATAGAAGCGTATACGGTTGATCCAGTTTATCCTAAGGAGTTTGGCGCGAAGGTATATAAGATTTCTCGCGATCCGCAGGGCAATCGTCTGACATGGATGAAGATTACCGGCGGCGGATTAAAAGTAAAAACGGTACTCACCAATGCAGGACTTTCTGTGCAGGAGGACGAGGTATGGGAGGACAAAGTTGACCAGATCCGCCTGTATTCCGGAGACAAGTATCAAATGGTGGACAGCGTGCCAGCGGGCAGTGTATGCGCGGCAACAGGACTCAAACGCACGCAGCCGGGCGATGCGCTGGGCTTGGAACCGGTGTCTATCGAACCGGTACTGTCTCCGGTGTTGACCTATCAGCTCATCTTACCGGACGGCGTAGATGTGCCGTCAACCCTGCGCAATGTAAAGCAGCTGGAAGAAGAGGATCCGCAATTGCATATTCTTTGGAATGAACGCTTACAGGAGATTCATATCCAGCTCATGGGCGAAATTCAATTGGAAATCCTCAAAAGCATGATTGCGGAGCGATTTGGATTGGATGTTTCCTTTGGTGAAGGCAATGTCGTGTACAAAGAGACTATTGCGGCGCCTGTGGAGGGTGTGGGACATTTTGAACCGCTGCGGCATTATGCAGAGGTGCATGTGTTGCTTGAACCGTTAGAACGCGGCGCAGGCTTGGAATTTGACACAGTTTGCAGTGAAGACAAGCTCGACCGCAATTGGCAGCGGTTAATTTTGACGCATTTGGCAGAACGAGAGCATCTGGGTGTGCTGACGGGGTCTCCGATTACCGATATGCGCATTACCTTGCTTTCGGGCAGAGCACATGCCAAGCATACAGAAGGCGGCGATTTCCGACAGGCAACCTATCGCGCGATTCGGCAGGGCTTGATGAAAGCGGAGTCTATTTTGCTGGAGCCGTGGTATGCGTTCCGTCTGGAGGTGCCGCAGGAGTTTATCGGTCGTGCTATGACGGATATTCCGGCGCGCGGCGGTACGTTTGACCCACCGGAGACCGATGGTACTTATTCGATTTTGACAGGCACAGCGCCGGTCTCTTCCATGCGGGATTATCCAATGGAGGTCATTGCCTACACGCGCGGCACGGGGCGAATTTCGCTGACGGTGGACGGCTATCGTCCATG
>NZ_JBNMHC010000419.1:0-1734 GCF_050872565.1 Butyricicoccus sp.
ATCATTTTAACTTTTAGTTAACAAAATTCCAGCACTTTGATCTTGAACATCTGCTTTTTATCCAACAGTTTTATGCATATCATCATTGAATTATATTATCAAAATACAGTATAATATTTACTGCACATTATCTTCTAATCGAAGAAAATTGAAACATATATCTGGAGGGAGTTTATGCGGTCTGTTTTTCAGATTTTTCGGCGGGATCTCCGCCGTTTGCTGCGCAATCCAGCGGCAGCACTTGTCATGGCAGGCGTGTGTCTTTTGCCATCACTTTATGCATGGTTTAATATTGCAGCCAATATGGATCCCTACGGCAATACCGAAGGCATCAAAGTGGCAGTTGCCAATAACGACACCGGCGCCGATACCGATATACTATCGCTCAACGCAGGCGATGAAATCATAAAGAAGCTAAAAGACAACCATCAGCTCGGTTGGACATTTGTTGACACCAAAGACGCCAAAGAGGGCGTGAAATCCGGCGAATACTATGCAGCGATTGTCATTCCAAAGGATTTCAGTGAATCTCTAGTCAGCATCCTGTCTGGAAAGCTGGAACAACCGGAGCTTGATTACTATATTAACGAAAAAAAGAATGCTATTGCGCCAAAAATCACAGATACCGGTGCGACAACCATTCAGCAGGAAATCAACGACACCTTTTCCGCAGTAGCATCAGAATCGATCTCGGATATTATCCGTTCTTCTGTTTCCAGTCTGGCAGGTGACTTGAGCAGCACCAATCAAGAATTAACCAATTCTATTTCTGATGTACAAAACAATCTGTCGCAATACCAAACCGCCGTACAAAACTTCCAAAATACCGTCAACCAGTCTAATTCTGTCATCAATGACACAATTGCAGGATTGGATCAAGTGGATCAAACGGCACAGTCTGGTTCCAATGCGCTGTCCAATGTTTCCACACAGCTTTCCAAAAGCCGAACAGCGCTCGGCAGTTTTTCCGGACAGGTTTCTCAGAATCTATCCAATGGAGAGACACAGCTCAACAACATTTCACTCTCTGCCTCTTCCAAGCTTGGTATTTTTGAGACCAATGCAAACGAAGTACTGACAACAGTCGGAAATGGCATTGATTCTGTCACAGCGCTCAATCAGAAAAACGCACAAATCATCAATGATTTATACGCGCTGCATCAGAGCATTCAAAACGACTCTTCACTGTCCAATGCGATTACTGAACAAATTCAGAAATTACAGGCACAAAACGCTTCCCTGCAAGAGCTGTTGGATTCGTTAAATTCCGGAAATTCTGCAATGAAAGAAGCTGTCAGCACGGCAAAAACCGCACGAACTTCCTTGGAACAGATTGCATCCAACGGAAAATCGTCCTTACAGACCTCACGCGACAAGCTAAACGCGCAGGTCTTCCCACAAATCAACCAATCTCTTGACGGCCTTTCCACTGTGAATGGCGATCTAACCGCTGCCCTGTCCGGCATTCCATCAACAACAAAACAGGTAAAGCAGCTGTTGACCCAGCTCAAAACGACGATGAATGACAGTGCCGATACGCTGAATCAAGCAGGTCAAACGCTCGGTACATTAAACCAGAAATTAGGAACGATCTCTACCGACTTACAGTCTCTGCAAAGCTCCAATGCTTATCGGAAACTGCTTTCGCTCGAAGGAATTGATGCCGATGCTGTTTCTGACTTTATGTCTTCTCCGGTTTCTATCAAATCAGATGTACAGTACGATGTAGAGAAC
>NZ_JBNMHC010000420.1:0-1725 GCF_050872565.1 Butyricicoccus sp.
AGACCAAGCAGCTGATGCAGAGCGCAAGCGGCGATGCGGCAACGCACAGCCGTCGTGCCGCAGAACTGGCTGCCAAGCTGGAAGAGACCAAGAAGCAGGTACAGCAGGCCAATGCAGCGGCAGAGACCAGCGGTAAGCGCGTGGCGGAGCTGGAAAGCCAGCTGCACGACGCACTGGAGCAGGCAGAGACCAGCAGCAACAACGCTGCACAGAGCAGCGTTCGCATCTCTGAGCTGGAACAGCAGGTACTCGAAGCAGATATGCGCCATACCAACGACTTGGAAAAGGCAGAGCGCATGAGTCAGGAACTGATTTCTCTGCGTGAAAAGGCAGCGGACAGAGAAAAGACCCAGCAGCGTGTCGATGAGCTGGAGCAGGAGCTGATCGCAACACAGCATCAGCTGAGCGATACGAGTGCGCGTCTGGCACGGTTGTTTCAGTGATGCAGAATAGAAAATTGCCGGAGCTGTTGGCTCCGGCGGGTTCCATGGAAGCGGTGCACGCTGCCGTACAAAACGGCGCGGGCGCCGTTTATCTGGGATTTGGCACGTTTAATGCCCGCCGCGGCGCGAAGAATTTTTCTCCGGAGCAAATCCGTGAGGCGATTGCGTATTGCCGTCTGCGCGGGGTGAAGACCAATATCACGGTCAATACGTTGGTGTCGGATCGAGAGATTCCGGCATTGCTGCGCGATGTCCGTTTGCTGCTCGATGCGGGCGCAGATGCGCTGATTGTCCAAGATCTCGGCGCGGCGCGCTGCATTCGAGAGACCTTTCCGGATGCCGTGCTTCACGCATCGACACAGCTGACCATTCACTCGCTGGAAGGTGCGCGGCAGGCGAAAGAACTGGGATTTTCCCGCGTGGTGCTGTCACGAGAGCTGCCATTGGAAGAGATTCGGCGCATCACACAGGAATCCGGCGTAGAAACCGAGGTGTTTGTCCACGGTGCGCTGTGCATGTGCTATTCGGGACAGTGTGAGCTGTCCGCTGTGATCGGCAGACGCAGCGGCAATCGTGGTTTGTGTGCCCAGCCGTGCCGCCTGCCATACGGCGGAAAAACCAGCTATCCGATGAGCTTGAAAGATCTATGTCTGTTGCCGCGCTTGCAGGCATTGTGTGAAGCGGGTGTTTCTTCTCTCAAAATTGAGGGACGCATGAAGCGGCCGGAATATGTGGCGATTGTCACACGGATTTATGCTGCTGTTCTGCGAGAAAATCGCGCACCGACGCGCGAAGAGATGCAGACGTTGGCGAAGGTCTTCTCCCGCGACGGCTTTACACAGGGCTATCTGGATGACAAGATTGGCCCTTCGATGTTTGGCGTGCGCTCAGAGACACCGGACAGAGAGTTAAAACCGCTGTATCAAGAAGCCGCGCGTTCGTATGCAGAGGGACAAGAGGCAGATTTGGTGCCGATTGAGCTGTCATTTACGGCACAGGCACAGAGCGACATGCAGCTGACTGTGACAGACGGCGAGCATACCGTGTCTGTCACCGCGGATGCCGCAGAACCAGCACAGCACAAAGAGACAACGGCGGCAGACGTCGAAAAATCGCTGAAAAAAACCGGCGGAACGATGTTTACCGTACAAATTATGGATATACAGCTGGATGGCGGGCTGCGCATTCCGGCGCGCGTGCTCAATGACATGCGCCGACAGGCGTTGGAGCAGCTGACACAGCAGAGAATGATCCTGCCGCCGCTGCGCGAGACCGAGAGACA
>NZ_JBNMHC010000421.1:0-1704 GCF_050872565.1 Butyricicoccus sp.
AGAAGAAACCAACGCACTCATTGAAAACATCCGAAAAACTGCTCAAAAATATTATCCGAACACCTATTATCTGGCGGGAGCCGGTGTCAGCACCTATGACCTAATGGATACTGTCACGGCGGATATGAACAAGGTCAACTTAGTATCCATTGGCGCGGTATTCTTTGTTCTTTTGTTTACTATGCGTTCCGTCACGCTGTCTGCCGTGCTGATTTTAACCATCGAAACTGCGGTTTGGATCAATCTGTCCATCCCCTATTTCACGCAAAAGCCGTTATTCTACATCGCCTATCTGATTATCAGTTCCATTCAGTTGGGTTCAACCGTCGACTATGCCATTCTATTTACAGAACGATACAAGGAAAATCGAAAGATGTATGACAAAAAAGACAGCGTGATTCAAACTATTTCCCATGTCACCGCGTCGATTCTGACCTCCGGCACGACACTGGTCGTCGTCGGCTTTCTTCTCGGCAAGGTCTCGACACACGGCTTATTATCTCAGTTAGGGTATCTCATTGGCAGAGGCACGATTTGTTCCCTGATCTGCGTGCTGTTCGTTTTGCCAGGTCTACTCACTCTCACAGACCGATTATTTATTCAATCAAATTCTCTCAAATCCACAACAGATCGGTAAATAAGTAAAGAGGCACCATTTTTGGTGCCTCTTTCGTCATATCTCTTCGTTTTTGATGGCGTGCATAGCATCTAACAAGCTCGGATAAATTCCGGCGCACAGCTGCTCTAGCTGTGCATTGGGCGGCGTCAAATCCGGAATCATGACTGTGGTGCAGCCAGCTGCCGCACCGGCGCGAATGCCGTTGGTGCCGTCCTCAAAGACATAGCAGTTTTCCGGCGCACATCCGATCTGCTGTGCCGCCAGTAAGAAAATATCCGGTGCCGGTTTGCCGTGTTTTACTTGATCTCCGCTGACAACCGCATCAAAGTAGGAAAGAATGCCGACTTTATCCAGATTGCTCTTGACGGTTTCCAGCTTGGAACTGCTTGCAACAGCGATTTTTACACCCTGCTGCTTGAAATACTGTAAAATCTCAGAAACACCTGTTTTGGCCGGTACATGGGATTGCAATTCCCGTTCTACGCGCAAAATACAATCCTCTGCAAATGCCTTGGCATCCACCTGTGGATAATATTGCAGAATAATTTCCTGCATGTGCGCACCGCTCGAACCGCATACTGCCCGCGGAAAATCCGGATTGTGTACCAAACCAAACTGTTCTGCGGATTTTTTCCAGCTGTCCCGATACATGCGCTCTGTATCCAGCAGCAAACCATCCATATCAAAAATTGCGCCTTGTTTCATGAAGTATTCCTCATTTCCCAGTGATGTCATACGCAGTATACCACAAAACACGGCAATTTCCAATCAAAAACACATTATGCTTCCAGATTGTTGTATACCTCGTCGGTCACTGCTTCCAGCCACTCATTTGAGGTTTCTTCACCCGGGCATTCCACTGCCAGATGGCTGAACCAGCTGCCAGCCTTTGCGCCGTGCCAGTGCTTTACCTCTGCCGGAATCGTGACTACATCACCCGGCTTCAGGCTGCGTGCAGGTTTGCCTTCCTCCTGATACCAGCCTTCGCCGTCAACACAGATCAAAATCTGACCGCCGCCGGACTTTGCATGATGAATGTGCCAGTTGTTGCGGCAGCCCGGCTCAAAGGTAACATTTGCGATAAA
>NZ_JBNMHC010000422.1:0-1699 GCF_050872565.1 Butyricicoccus sp.
GCCAGCACAGATACCGTCTCACTGATTTCCAGCTGCTCTGAAATCAGATAATATGGGCAGTTGAGCTTCTCTATCACTTTTTTTGCCGCTTGACAGTCACTGGGATATTCAATCGGCACGAACACTGGAATCAGACCGTAGGTTTTCCAAGCGTATTCCAGTGCTTCCGCGATGTCTTCTACCGCTTCGTCAAATCCCTTCCACTGCCGCAAGCCAAGACCAAGATACATGCCATCCGCAGGAATACCCAAATATTCCAGCAGCTTGGCCCCTTGTTCTGTATGCAGCTTATGAATGCTGATGGTTGGATCCGCGGTACACAGCATTTTGGGTGTCTTTACACCCATATGTCCCAATTCTCTGCGTGAATCTTCATCGCGCAATGTCGCAACATCTACGCAATGGTCAATAATTTTTCCCGCTGCCCAGCGATGAAATTTGCCGTACACCGGCCCGATTCCGCTGCCGTACATCATAACCTTACAGCCGCGCAGCTTCGCCATGAGCAGCGTCACCAAATAATAATACAGAGAACGGCTGGACGTCGCATTTTGGATGAGGCTGCCGCCGCCGCTGACAAACAGCTCCGCTTTTCCCACAGCCCGCCAGATCTTTCTGAAATGGAAGGTGTGGCAAGCTGTCACGCCAAATCGCTGGCTGGTCTCAGCCGGATTTCTAGAAATGACCTGCACAGGCATGGTCTCATCCAGCCGCCGCATCTCCTGCAAAATGGCACGCAAAATGGCATCATCGCCGGCATTTCCTCTGCCATATGCACCGCAGATCACAGCACCTCTGCGCGCTTTCTTTTTGTGCGTATGTTTCATTCGTACTCCTTTGGCAAGATAGCCAAACGTATCTAAACAGCCGTTTTCCCCACGCAAACGGCCAACTTTCTATGATTCTAAAAAATCATAGCACACCCATACCGGAATGTCAACGCGACTTTTCCTCCCCTCATTTTTCTGCTATACTGAAAGACAGAAAACAGGAGGAACTTTTCATGGATTATTTCGATATGCTCATACAGCAGCGCATTGACAGCGAAACCGCCGATTTAGTCGATGCTCTGCTGGAGCAGGAACTGCCGTCTTTGCAGCCCTGCGATTGTCCGCTGCACACCGTACTTTCTCAGCTCGCAGAGAAATATCCCCTTACGATTCTCCCCAAGGAAAGTACACACTATGCACAGACCGCGCTCGCTGTCATTGAGTCGGATTTTCCGGAAGACGCCGACTATCTCCCGCACGATTGGGAAGAGCGACTGGAACAGACGCTCGGACTGACAGAAACCCTGCACATGCAGCTATTTTGTGCGGAAGTCAGAGATGAAGGCGCCGGACATGCCTTATATGAACAGCAGCGTATCCAATACGAGCAGCGCACCGCCGGTTCCGGACAGGTCTGGCGACGAATGCCAGTACGCATCTGTGCCGAAACCAACTCCGGCTACTGTCTTGTGACCGGCTCTGAACCGCTCCGAGAAGAACTGCTCGTTATGCGCGGTATTTCGCAGGATGACATCGACCACAAAACGCCCACACTCATCGCCTATCTGCGTGCGCGGCACGCCCTGCGCGATCTTTTGGAAAAATAAAAACAGCGGAGTGCCAAGCACTCCGCTGTTTGCCTGTATTTACGAATTATTCGTCGTCATCAATGTCCAGATAGTCTTCCAGTTCGCGGAACAGCTTCTTGA
>NZ_JBNMHC010000423.1:0-1695 GCF_050872565.1 Butyricicoccus sp.
CCATGACGCAGAGGGCGGTAACTATTCCGCATCGCAGCTGGCACAGTATGCAATACATGAAGTGTCTATCAGCTCGCGCAACGATGTCATTGTCTTGATGCACGATACGTATGGCAAGGAAAATACCGTAAAGGCATTGCCAACCATCATCGAAGGCATTCAGAAGCAGGGCATTGAGTTATTGCCGATCACCAAGACAACCCGACCGGTACATTTCAGCGTCAATGAAAACACACCGGCAGAGTACACGGAAGAGACCAGCACCAAGAGCGAAGATACGTCCAAGAGCAGCTCCTCTAAGAGCGAAACGAAAAATTAAACGCACAACAAGAAATCACCAGTTCCGGTACGACCGGTTCTGGTGATTTTTTACTGTTGCACTTCGTATGATACTCTGTCGCCCTCCCTCTTACGCACAAACCAAACTTGTCTCTCCCTTTGGGAGAGATGTCGCGCAGCGACAGAGAGGGCAGGCTCCCTCCTTGAGGGAGCTGGATTGCCGCCCTGCGGCAAGACTGAGGGAGTAACACGCTATCTCTGACGAATCAGGGTAACTCTCATACGAATTTATCAGCGTCCTGCCCTCTCAGTCATTTGCTGCGCAAATGCCAGCTCTCCCAGAGGGAGAGCCAAGAAGTCGGTGCGAACTGCGCACCGGACAAATCACAAGAGCAGCCTTGATATAGACTGGTTTGCGTGCTGCTCCTTCCGTCACGGCTTGCGCCGCGCCACCTTCCTCAGAGAGGAAGGCTCTGGAGCTAGATGTAAACGGTACAAACAATTTTTAATTCGTATATTTACAATTAAATTATACAAATAGTAAATATACGGTATAAAATCTCCTGTTTTCAATTGGGGACAGGTGGAGTATAATAAGGACAATACGTGCCTGCACGCAGGAGATCACGAAAATTCATTCCTGAGGTGGAAGTTATTATGAAAGACGGTTTTATCAAAGTCGCGGCAGCCACGCCGGAAATCCATGTGGCTGACTGCGCATTCAATGCAGACAATATTTTGACTCTGTGCCGTGAGGCAAATGAACAGGGCGTGCAGGTTGTTGGTTTTCCGGAGCTGTGTCTGACCGGATATACCTGTTCCGATCTGTTCTTGCATGAGGTCTTGCTGGAAGGTGCCAAGCAGCAGCTGCTCCGCATCGCCAAGGAGACCAAGGACATGGACATGCTGATTTTGATTGGCATTCCGGTTCGTGTGCGCGGTGCGCTGTATAACTGTGCCGCTGTGCTGCACAAGGGCGACATTCTGGGCATGGTGCCGAAGCGCAATATTCCGAACTATACCGAGTTCTATGAGCTGCGTCATTTTACAGAAGCGACGGAAGAGACTGCAGAATATCTGACTTGGGGCGATCAGGAGTTTGCTCTCAGCCCGATGCAGGTGTTCCAGTGCACAGAGATGCCGGAATTTACAATTGGCGCAGAGATTTGTGAAGATTTGTGGGTATCTAATCCGCCGTCCAGCGCATTGGCTGCCGCAGGCGCAACGATTATTTATAATCTGTCCGCTTCGGATGAGATTATCGGCAAGGCAGCTTATCGCCGCGATTTGGTGCGGATGCAGTCGGGACGCGGACAGTGCGGCTATATCTACTGTGATGCCGGTCAGGGCGAGTCCTCAACGGATCTGGTCTTTGCCGCACACAATATCATTGCAGAAAACGGCTCGATTCTCGCA
>NZ_JBNMHC010000424.1:0-1691 GCF_050872565.1 Butyricicoccus sp.
TAATGCAGGAACTTATCCTGCTCTGCCAGCTTCTTGATGGTGTCCAGATCAGCAAACTGGAAGCCCATGGCCTCTGCGGTCTGGATATGGACATCCTCTTCCTTGACATCCATGTCAAAGCGATAAATATCCACGAAATAATTGTCGCCTTCATCCGGATTGATGCGCTGATAAGAGAACAGATAGCCGCCCTTTGCACCGGTCACATCCAAGCCGGTCTCTTCCCAAATTTCGCGCTGAATCGCCTGTGCAGAGGTCTCTCCTGCCATAACACCGCCGCCGGATACTTCCCACGAGCCCGGTGCCCATGCCTTGGTCATGACGCGCTGTGTAATCAGAAACTTACCGTCCGGTCGACGGATTACGCCGAGTACGGTCAGATGAAATTCGCCCGGCTGCATGTGCCAGTCGTTCTTTTTCATCGTTCGTCCGGTTGGCTGTTTATTTTCATCGTAAATATCCCATAATTCCATTATTTGGTACTCCTGTTCTGTTTTTCCTACAAGTATACTGTTTTATTATACGTCTGTTTCCGTCAATCAGCAAGTGATATTCAGAAAAATCTGCAAAAATTCAAAAATCCCAGAATGCATATGTATATTTTGCATAATTTTAGCGCAGTTTTTCACACAAAATTCATTGACATTTTAGCAAAACCGAAGTATAATAAATTCAAGTTAAGAGGTTACGGAATATAGCAATATTTCGTGCCTGAAATCAGGAGGTGTTCCTATGTATCCTATCATCACTATCAGCCGTGAATTCGGCAGCGGCGGTCATTCTATCGGTCAGGCGGTTGCAAAAGAGCTTGGCATTCCGTTTTATGACAGCGTTATCGTTGAGGAAGCTGCAAAAAAGAGCGGCTATTCCACAGATACCGTCGTAGAAGATGGAGAGTATACAACGCTTTCGCAGACATGGTTCAGCTCTAATGCGGCATATAATGTCAATTACCTGTCTCCGCAGGATAAAATATTCGAGGCACAGCGCAACGTGATTCTCGATCTGGCAGAAAAAGGTCCGTGCGTTATCGTCGGACGCTGCGCCGATTACATCCTCGACACCGCTGGTATCCCAGCTCTGAACGTGTTTATTCACGCGAACATGGAGTATCGCAAGGCGCACGTACTGGAACGCTACGGCAAGACCAATGTACCGATTGAGAAGCGGCTGCGCAAGAAAGACAAGGGACGCAAGACCTACTATCGCTACTATACCGACCGCGAATGGGGTCAGTCCAGCTACTATCATATCAGCTTGGATGCCAGCTATCTGGGCGAGCTGACTTGTGTGGACATCATCGCTTCTGCCGCTCGCAGAAAGAATGAAAACAAGTAAATACATTTCTAGCAAGAGCAGCTGTTGTAATGACAGCTGCTCTTTTTGTTGTCATCGCTTTTCTCCTTGGTTGCAGATCTGCATCGCCACGCCGTCCGGCATTTTCTCAAAACCAAATCGCTGATAAAACGCCGCGTTTTTGCTTTCTTCCGGCATGATTTCAATGTATAAATAATCTTTATATTTTTCTTTTACCATTTCAATCATGTGTCCGGCGATACCTTGCCCATGATACTGCGGATCTACCAATACATAATGCATATACGCCGTCATTTCTGTGTCATCCAACAGCCGTACCAGCCCAACAAGCCGTTCTGCATCCCAAGCCGTGATAACTGTCGAAGAATGCATCA